>JAHJSF010000015.1 GCA_018830405.1 Nitrospinota bacterium
ATCCAGAGAAGGGCTTATGGTTTACGAGACGAGGAGTATCTGAGGCTGAAAATACTGACTTGTATGCTTAAGGAGGTATAAAATGACCCACACTCTTACGCGAAGAGCCATTTTTATTTAGGGCCTACCTACTCCTTACCAACCCCATCCTTAGGACAAAGGTGGGCTATCTTACAAGTAGAACAATGGGGAGAAACAGGTTTACAATGATTCTGCCCGAAGGTCACCAGTAAATCATTGATTACCAGCCAATACTTTTTGGGGAGGGTTTTACGCAGGGCTGTCTCTGTCTCATCGGGGGTTTTGGTCTTTATATAGCCCCACCTATTCGTTATCCGGTGGACATGGGTATCAACACAAATCCCCTCTTTACCATACCCGGCCGTAACAACAAGGTTGGCAGTTTTTCTCCCCACCCCCTTAAATTTAAGGAGCTCTTCAATCGTATCGGGAATCTTTGAACCGTAATTCTCAACCAAGACCCTCCCAATTTCCTTTAGCTGTTCTGCCTTGTTTCGGTAAAACCCAACCGGATAAATAAGTTTCTCTATCTTAGCCACTGAAAGTTTGGAAAGCTGTAAGGGATTATTACCCTCGGCATAGAGCCTGGCATAGGCCTCGGAGGTGGTTTTATCTTTTGTTCGAAGGCTGAGGATACAGCTGACGAGTACCTGATAAGGGGCATCCTCCTTCCCCTCAAGTTGAGTAACTATTGGAGTAGGCCATTTTTTGACCTCTTTCTTCAGTATGGCAATCGCCTTCCTTATATCTTCCTGATTCATATACCAATCCTTTTAACCATTTATATAGGGTATACTACATCAATAGCCGTTGAGAGAGAACATTATGAAAGAAATAGTAGCCAAAAAATTAGGGGCAGGGCTTTCCTCCTGTCTTGACAGGATAATAGAGATCGCCGACAGGAAAAAATACCCTATATTTCTTGTGGGGGGATTTGTCCGCGACATCCTCTTAGAAAGAGACAACCTCGATATAGACATCGTCGTCGAAGGGGATGGAATTTCTCTGGCCAAAGAGACCGCCAATATCTTGGGGGGGAAATTAACAATACACGAACGCTTCGGGACGGCGGCACTTGCCCTCCCCAACCACAAAATAGATATCACCTCGGCCCGCAGCGAAACATACGAACATAGCGGCGCCCTCCCAAAGGTTGAACTTAGCTCCATCAAAGAAGACCTTAAGAGGCGCGACTTTACCATAAACAGTATGGCCGTCAGACTGAATGGGGAAAATCCCTACACCCTCCTCGACCCATTTAATGGGGAGAAAGACCTGAAAGAAAAAAGGCTGGAGGTTCTGCACAACAATAGTTTCATTGACGACCCGACCAGGATGCTCAGGGGAATACGCTTTGAACAGCGCTTTAAATTCAACTTCTCCGAAAACACCACCAAGCTCTTTGGAGAGGCAATTGGGGAGGATAGACTTAACAACATATCCCCCATCCGTTTTTACAACGAGTTCAACCTTATCTGTCAGGAGAAAGACCCCTACTCACCGATAGGGAGGATGGGAGAGATCGGTTTCTTCCGCTACATAGACAAAACCATCACCTATGGCGAGGAGACCCAAACCATCTTCAATCAAATTAAATGGACTATGCCCCTCTTAGAAAATAAAGAGGAAATAGATATGCCCCTTCTATTTCTCACCGCTTTAATTGCCCCGCTGCCGGAAGAGACTATTTTAGAGATATGCCAAAAATTTTCTATCCCTGAAAATAGCAGAACAAACATTATTCAGGGGAAAAGAAACGAAGCGGCTACCATAGCAATCCTATCTCAGAATGATGATATGGAGAGTAGCGCCATATACAGACTTCTCTCCCCCTTGGCCAAAGAATATCTAATCTATATCACCTCTAAAGTTATAGATGAAAGGGTAGAAGAAAATATCGTCCTCTACTTGAGCGAACTATCAGAGGTAAAGATAGAGCTGAGCGGGGATGACCTTATTGCCCTGGGGATAAAAGAAGGGAAAGCCGTAGGTGATATATTATCTCTCCTCAAAGATGAACGGCTAAACGGAAGGATAGATAGCCGAGAAGGCGAGCTTGCCTTTGTAAAGAATAAGTTACTAAAGATTAAATAGAAGGAGATACAGAGGGTGATAACAAATATGAGAATAGCAGAGACCATTAGAGAGATATCAATAATCGCCATCCCCGTCTTGGCCTCTCTAACATTTCATGAAGTCGCCCACGGCTGGGTGGCCTATCTGTTGGGTGACCCGACCGCCAAGAATATGGGGAGATTAACCTTAAACCCAATCGCCCACCTCGACCCTGTCGGCACACTCGTCTTCGCCGTAACAAGGATGGTCGGTTGGGCCAAACCTGTCCCAATTAACCCGCGCAATTTTAAAAACCCTCTCAAAGGAATGATGTGGGTGGCCATATCCGGCCCGACCAGCAATATCGTCTTGGCGCTTATTTGCGCCCTACTCTTCAAGCTCACACGAAACACTCTAAATATGAACAATGCCTTTATCATGTTACCCATCATAAAAATGCTCGCAGTAGGGGTATCGATAAATATCGCCCTGGCCATGTTCAACATGCTCCCTATCCCGCCACTTGACGGGTGGAATGTAGTCAAAGGGCTCGTCCCGATAGAAAATGTAATAGAGTTGGAGAAGCTGGAGCCTTACGGATTTCTCATCATAATAATATTTATCATGAGCGGCGCAGTAGATAGCACAATCGTCCCGATTATGAGAACGGTTATTGGTTTTCTGATATAGAGATATTTTCACCAACGAGGACACGGAGGAGTTAATAAATAAAAGTAACCTTTTAGGGCCTGGGTCATTTTTGCTTTTCAGGGGGCAAAGGTTTTGTTAGATGATTTTTGACTCTATGACCCTGTTCCTTCCAGCTTCTTTGGCCATATATAATGCATCATCTGCCTTAGAAATAAGTATTGAGGGATCAATGTAGTTTCTATCCTCACTTGAGATGGAGGCAACGCCAAAACTCATCGTTACAATTTTATCTTTGGCAGGCTTTTCATGTGGTATACAGAGATTTTCAACCGCCTTCCTTGCTGTTTCAGCGACGTGAACGGCCAGTTCAATTTTGGTATCAGGCAAAACAATAATAAACTCTTCGCCACCATAGCGGGCAACACAATCAGTACCCCTTCGTGCTAAAGAAAGTAGCGCAACCGCCACTTTCTTTAAGCACTCATCTCCGGCTTGATGCCCATAGATGTCATTGAAAATTTTAAAATGGTCAATGTCACACATTATTAATGATAGACTCGATGTATTGCGAGACAATCGCTTACATTCGATACTCAAAAATAAATCAAGAAACCTGCGGTTCGCCACCGACGTCAATGAATCTGTGTTTGATATCTCTTCCAGTAGTTTATTTTGCTCATTCAGTTTTTTCGTTCTTTCTTTAACTTTTTCTTCCAATAATAAGTTTGCATTTCTCAGTTGTCGTATTAATTGCATGTTTTTAAAAAGGAACTGCCTAATTATTAATCCAAAGATTCCTCCAATAAGTATTGAAACAGCTAATCCTTTTTTACTAAATGGATTAGCGCCTATGTTAGTTTTCTGAATTGAGGACAAAAATAAAACTAATATAACTCCACATAATATTAATAAAGAAGGTGAATTCAACTCGTAAGTGCAACTTATTGGTAAAAGTTTAAAGAGTAAGCTGTGGTAGTATCAATGCTTTTTAAACGACCAAGAATAAGGAGCGCTTATGCGACACTACACACAGCTTACTCAA
>JAHJSF010000105.1 GCA_018830405.1 Nitrospinota bacterium
ATCTAGAGATAGGGCGCAATATTATATACGGCGGGGTAGGGCGGGTTAAACCTCTCTCCTATATTCCGGCAGCACTCTCCGAAGTGAAGGTTAAGGGTATAGAGGAGATAGATTCTGCCTACTATCTCCGCTTCTCGGTGATTGACAAGCCGAATGTCCTCTCAAAACTCTCCGGTATTTTGGGGGGATGCTCCATAAGTATCGCCTCAGTTATACAGAAGGGGAGAAACAAAAAGGGGATGGTCCCTCTGGTTATAATGACTCATCTGGCCAAAGAGAGAGATATACGAAAGGCGGTCTCTGAGATAGACATACTTGATGTAGTTTGCGATAAAACGGCTATTATACGCATTGAGGGTGATTCCCATCTCAGTTAGAGAATTTAGGTAACTTTAGGAATTACCCCGAACCGTTAAATGGTTCGGGTTTCTTTTTTTAATATGAAAATTTTACAAATTGTCAGCAGTAATAAATGGAGCGGAGCGGTTGAACCAACTGCCAGGCTGGCCCTTGACCTTAAAAAGATCGGGCATTCCGTTGACCTCCTCTGTCAGAAGCCTAACCCGGACCTTGAAAAATGGCTAAAGATTCTCGGCCTTGAGGCTGATTTCTCTCTATCCCTCGATACTAAATTTTCCCCCCTTGCCCTAATCAAGGATGTTTTAAAACTAAGAAGGATAATCAAGGATGGGGGGTATGATATTATCCACTCGCACCTCTCCCAAGACCACCTACTCCTGTCTTTGGCCACCATAGGCCTATCCCCAAGGCCCCTGATTGTCAGGACCTTTCATAATATGCGCTCAACCAGGAAGCGCCCCCTCAGACAGCTTATCCTTAGCCGGTCAACCGATGCGGTGATTACTGTATCGGAAGGGCATAAAAGGGAACTCCTAAAAAACTTCTGCTTCGATAGCCATCTTATCAAGGTAGTCAGGGGGGGGGTAGACCTAAACCTCTTTAATCCCGCTAAAGATGGGCAAAAGATAAGAGCCGAGTTTGGTATCGGGGATAATATTTTTCTTATCGGTATAGTTTCGAGACTTGTCTCCAACCGTCGGCATAGCGACCTGATAGAGGCGGTGGCCAAGATTGCCGATAAGGTTAAAACCCTTAGGCTTATAATAGTTGGCCGCGGGGAATATATGTCTCCCCTTAAAGATATGGTTGAAGAGAGGGGGATGCAGGATATTGTTATATTCAGTGGCTATAAGGGGGCAGACTTGCCGGAGACATATAATGCCATGGATGCCAAGGTTCTTCTGACAGAGGGGAATGATGGGACTTGCCGGGCCGCCCTCGAGGCGATGGCTAGCGGCAAGCCCTTGGTTGTCTATGATTACGGGGCCCTTCCCGACATTGTGGAAGATGGAGTTACCGGATATATTATTCCGAATAAGGAGATAGACGGCTTGGCCAAAGCGATTTTGAAGCTGGCCTTCGATAGAGAATCAGCCAAGAATATGGGGGAGAAGGGAAGGAAAAGGGCGGAGCAATATTTTGACTCCGCCCAGGTAGCTACTGAAACAGAAAGGTTTTATACCGAGATTCTGCCTCTATAGGTCGTTCAACTCGTGCGCATCTCTTACCAGGTTGTGCGACTCCTCTTCCTGCTTCATTAACAGGCTGCTGAATATCTCTCTGGCCGCTTCAAGCTCAGAGTTTTCGGTCAGATGGCGGTAAAAATCGGTTATTTCCTTGTTGGCCTTAAGCCCCAGCTCAACTACCTGGTCTATGTTCATGTTGGGGGTCTTCTTTAACTCTTTCAGGAACTTGAACAGATGGTCATCAGGTACAGCTTGGTACCAGGTATCCATAGCGGTTTGGGAGGCCCCCTTCTCAAACTCGTTGATTTTCTCCTCAAGGTACTTCTGGTGGCCGGCCATATAGTGCAAGAGCATCCTTACCCGTTCACTGCTTGTCTCCTTGGCCAAGGCCTCGTAAAAGTCGCATATTTCAGAGTAAAACCTCTTTGCCCGCCCCAACATCTTACGTGTTTGTTCCATTTTGTCCTTCCTCCAATAGTGTAACTACACAATACCTCTATATTCCTCATCCCCCCGGTAGGGGGACTATTGCGCCAGAGCGACGGACTTTGTTTTATATCATTTGAAGGATATTTCGTCAATTCCTATTTTACCCCCTTCCCCATCCTTAATCCTTTCTATTAGGGGGATAGCGTATGGTCTTTTATTTTCTTTTTTTACTAAAAACTTAATATAGATTGAAAGGGGGAGAGATTAGAACTATAATAGCAAACTTGTCGGGGCGTAGCGCAGTCTGGTAGCGCATCTGCTTTGGGAGCAGAGGGCCGGAGGTTCGAATCCTCTCGCCCCGACCATTTTAAGCCTGCTACTGTTTATACTGAATATCGTGGAGGAGGCGGTAGAGACCGTTGTTCTTGATAAGTTCCTGATGGCTCCCAATTTCCACAATCCTTCCATCCTTCATTACCACTATTCGGTCGGCATTTATGATGGTAGATAGGCGATGGGCGATTACCAGGGTGGTTCTCTCCTTCATCAGGTTTTCCAAGGCATGCTGAACCAGTTCTTCCGATTTGGAGTCGAGGTTCGATGTTGCCTCATCAAGTATCATGATGGGGGGATTTTTTAAGATGGCCCTGGCGATACTGAGACGCTGACGTTCCCCCCCTGATAGCCTTACCCCCATTTCCCCGGCTATTGTATTGTAGCCTGAGGGCATCTCCATTATAAAGTCGTGTGCATAGGCCAGTCTGGCCGCCTCATGCACCTCTTCTTCGGTGGCGTCCTTCCGGCCATAGGCAATATTGTTAAAAATGGTGTCGTTGAATAGGATTGTTTCTTGGGTTACGACCCCTATCATCCCTCTTAGGGAGTTGAGTTTTATCGAGCGGAGGTCAAGGCCGTCTATGGTTATACTCCCCTTTTGGGGGTCGTAGAATCTGGGAATCATATCGACCAGGGTGGATTTACCGGCCCCGCTGTTTCCGACGATGGCCACAACCTCCCCCTTTTTTATCTCAAGGTTTATATCTCTCAACACCTCTTCCTCCCCTTGGTTATAGGTGAATGAGAGGTCGTTTATCTTTATCGAGTCTTTCAGAGATTTTATGTCCGCGGCATCTTGGCTGTCTTTAATGTCTATGTCAAGATCAAGAATATCGAATATCCTGTCGCCGGCGGCAACGGCCTGTTGAATGACGTTGTTCATCTGGCTCAATTTTCTGACCGGTTCATACATCATGGTCATGGCGGCGATGAAGGAGAAGAATGTTCCCGGCGTGGTTATCCCCGCCCCAACCTTATGCCCTCCATAGTAGATAACCAGCCCTATGCCGACTGCCCCTATAAACTCCATCAGAGGGGATACCATTTCATCCCTCTTCATCTCCTTTATCGATATTTTGTAATAACTCTGATTTTCCTTGATAAATCTCTCCTTTTCATACTCCTCCATGGCGAAGGCCTTGACTATCTTGGAACCACTGAAGGTTTCAAAGAGTATGCTGTTTAAATCGGCCATCTTCTCCTGATTCCTCCGGCTCAGCTCTTTCAGTTTTTTACCTATCCTTACTATCAGCATAGAGGCGAAGGGGATGATTAGTATGGCCATTATGGAGAGGAACCAGTCGCGGTATATAAGTATCCCCAAGAGAACGAAGAAGGTAATGACTTGCCTGACGAACTGTGCGGCCACCGTCGTGGCTACGTCGGTGATCCTGTTTACATCGTTGGTTATCCTCGACATCAGGACGGGGGAGGGGTTGTTGTGGTAGAAGGAGAGGGGCATCTTTAACATATGGGAGTAGAGGTTGTTTCTTATGTTTCGTATGACCTTTAGCCCTACCGAACGCATAACATAGTTTTGTCCATAGACGGCAATCCCATTTACGAGATATAGCCCCATGAAGGCCAAGGAGATAAGGGGGAGGATGCGCATATCCTTTTTGATGAATATCTCATCAAGGATTGGTTTGATGATCCAGGCAACCCCGCCGGTGGTTATCGAGACAACGGAGGCGAGTAGCATCCCCACCACTACCGATTTCCAATAGGGTTTGATATAATCTAAAAGCTTGTAGATGGTCTTTCTATCTTTGTTTTGCATAATTTAAAATTCTAACACACCATTTATTTATGACCAATAAAGAAGCGACTCGCGATAGAGACGGTGTCGATTTTATTTATCTTAACGGCCGATTGGTTCCCCGCGGGGAAGCGGTTGTATCCGTATTTGACCATTCATTTCTGTATGGGATAGGGGTTTTTGAGACCTTGCGGGCCTATGGGGCGCGTGTTCTACATCTCGATACGCATATCGACCGCCTCTACCGTTCCGCCTCGGCCATCTACCTTAATGTCGGGATGAAAAAAGGGGCAATAGGGGAGGCGGTTTATGAAACCTTAAGGGCTAACAATCTTGATGACGCCTATATAAGGATTACCGTGTCGCAAGGGGAGGGGGAGCCGGGGCTTGATCCGTCACTCTGTAAATCCCCCAATATTGTTATCTACGCCAAACCGTTTGAGACCTATCCGGAGAAACTCTATAAGAAGGGGGTTAAGGTGGCTATTGTCTCTGTCCTTAGGCAAGGTTCACCCCTTAGCGGGATTCCTCTCAAGTCGTGCAACTACCTAAATAACTATCTGGCCAAGGTTGAGGCCAAAAATGCGGGGGCCTTTGAGGGGATTATGCTTTCTAAGGATGGGCGGGTAACCGAGGGGACGGTCAGTAATATATTTATGGTTAGGGATAATATTATTGTTACTCCTACTGACTGTGAGGAGGTTCTCGACGGGGTTACCAGGAACATGATTATAGAGCTGGCCATAAAGGCCGGAATAGAAATTAGAGAGAGGGATATAATTGCGGCTGATCTGGAGGGGGCGGATGAGATATTTATAACCAATACCCTCTTTGAGGTTATGCCGGTTACCAGGCTTGATGACCGTATAGTCGGCTCGGGGGAGCCGGGGGAGGTTACCTTGATTATGTCTAAACTATATAGAGAAGAGATAGCCAGGCTTTTGGTCGACAGCGACATGGCTTCATAACTTTGCATACCTTTGTTGCTCCTCAGTTTGTCGTTACAGCGTATACTGTAAATACGCCTTACTCCTCCCTTTCGTCGCGCCTCGGTCTGCTTTGTTCTGAGGCCATGTGTATTGTTTAATCTATGTTTATGAGTATAGATGTTAGTATAAAAAAAGACCCGCTGAGTAGCAACTCAGCGGGTCTTTTGTTTTTACGGGATTAACTTAGTGCTCAATTGCATAAATCTTGCTGTAGTCGACCGGCCTTTGACACGCCCGGCTTTGTCGTCAATCCTCGCCATAGACCCTGCTATGGCTGCGGTTGCCTTCGTGCCAGTCGCGCCAAATTCTCGGTCTTGATACTGACGCAGATTTATACAACTAAACACTGGGAAGGTTCTACTCCCTTAGTACATGCCACCCATACCGCCCATACCGCCGCCTCCACCTGCAGGCATATCCTTTTCCTTCTCAGGAAGATCGGCAATCATGGCCTCGGTGGTCAGCATAAGTGAGGCGATGCTGGCCGCATTCTGAAGGGCCGCACGTGCTACCTGAGCGGGGTCAACAATTCCGCTCTTGGTCATATTGACATAGGCGCCTGTGTTGGCATCAAAGCCCTCTTCAACATCTTTAGACCCTTTAACTCTAGCGACAACTATTGACGCCTCTTCAAGTCCGGAGTTGGCTACAATCTGCCTGATAGGCTCTTCGAGGGCCTTCCTGATAATATCAACACCTATCTTGATATCTCCCTTAAGACCTTTTATGGCATCCAAGGCAGGTAAGGCTCTGATGTAGGCTACGCCTCCGCCGGGGACAATCCCCTCTTCAACAGCGGCCCGTGTAGCATGCAAGGCGTCTTCTACTCTGGCCTTCTTCTCCTTCATCTCAGTCTCGGTAGCGGCTCCAATATTTATAACCGCAACTCCGCCGACCAATTTGGCCAATCTCTCCTGGAGTTTTTCACGGTCATAATCGGAGGTGCTCTCCTCGATCTGATTCCTTATCTGTTTAACCCTTCCCTGAATGTCGGCTGACTTCCCTTTCCCTTCGACGATGGTGGTATTTTCCTTGTCGATGGTGATTCTCTTGGCTCGGCCGAGGTCATCAAGGGTTACATTCTCAAGCTTGATTCCGAGGTCTTCGGTAATCGTTTTTCCGCCGGTCAGGATGCCGATGTCATTAAGCATCTCTTTACGTCTGTCCCCAAAACCCGGGGCCTTTACGGCTGCTACATGAAGGGTTCCTCTCAGCTTGTTAACAACCAGAGTGGCCAAGGCCTCCCCTTCAATATCCTCAGCAATAATGAGCAAAGGTTTCCCTGTCTTGGCTATTGACTCAAGAAGGGGAATGAGGTCTTTCATGTTGCTTATCTTCTTCTCGTAGAGAAGGATATAGGCATCTTCCAACTCGGTGGTCATAAGCTCGGAGTTGGTTACGAAGTAAGGGGAGAGGTATCCTCTGTCAAACTGCATCCCTTCAACGATATCAAGAGAGGTCTCCATGCTCTTGGCCTCTTCAACAGTGATAACGCCGTCCTTGCCAACCTTTTCCATCGCCTCGGCGATAAGGTCGCCTATCATTTTATCGTTGTTGGCCGATATTGTTCCGACCTGAGCGATCTCCTTCTTGTCTTTAATAGGTTTGCTGATCTTCTTGATTTCAGCCACTACTACCTCAACGGCCTTTTCAATACCCCTTTTCAGGTCCATTGGGTTGGCCCCGGCGGTGACGTTCTTTACCCCCTCACGGTAGATAGCCTGGGCTAGTACTGTAGCGGTGGTTGTTCCGTCTCCGGCAACATCGCTGGTCTTACTGGAAACCTCTTTTACCAGCTGGGCTCCCATGTTCTCGAAAGCGTCTTCGAGGTCTATCTCCTTAGCCACGGTTACACCGTCTTTGGTGATTAGAGGAGATCCGAATTTCTTGTCTATTACTACGTTTCTGCCCCGCGGTCCTAGTGTTATTTTAACCGCATTGGCCAAAATGTTTACTCCCTTTAGGATCTTCGCCCTGCCGTCTTCGGCGAATAGTATCTGTTTTGCCATTTTTTCTACGCTGCCCCTTTCTTAGAACAATAATATTTAAAAAATAATCACGGTTAAGGTATCCAATACCTCCCCGCTGACTTTTAAAAGAGAACTACTCAACAATAGCCAGAACGTCATCCTCTTTCATCAGAAGATACTCTTCCCCGTCTATCTTGACCTCGGTGGCCGCATACTTGCCGTATATGACCTTATCCCCTTTTTTTACATCAAGGGGCCTTTTGCTGCCGTCTTTATTGACCTTTCCGTCGCCAACGGCGATAACCTTCCCCTCGGATGGTTTTGTCTTGGCAGAATCAGGAATGATTATGCTTCCGCTTTTTAATTCTTTCTCGTCGAGCTGCTTGACCAGAATCCGGTCATGCAATGGTCTTACCTTCACGAATGTCCTCCTTTTTTAAAATGTTATTTATTATTATGTTTTTTAAAACCGATTAAAAAACGTTACAGCTATTTGTAAAACTGAGCTGCTCTTTCACCTCCTTGAAAAACAATGCTTAATTAACAATTTTAAGGACTATGTTGTTTAGCCTAAACGAAACTCAGCGGTGAATGTAAGACCTGGTATATTGATTGTCAAGTGGTCTGCCGACAATAGGACAAAATAACCTTAGAAGGGGTGACCTAAAGATTATTTCCGGTTCTTTATGGCGTTTATGGCCTCTTTGTAATTATCACTGCCGTAGACCGCCGACCCGGCCACAAGAATATCGGCCCCCGCCTCCACGATTTTGCCCGCATTGGCCGAAGTTACACCCCCGTCTACCTCTATCTCTATCTTGTATCCCCCTTTGGAGATTATTTCCTTCAGGGCCCTTATCTTCTTCAGGGCGGAGGGGATAAATTTTTGCCCCGAAAAGCCGGGGTTGACCGACATTATGAGGACATAGTCGATATCCTCCAAAACGTGGTCGATATAATCCAAGGGAGTCGATGGGTTAAAAACGGGGGCGCATTTTTTCCCCAAATCCCTAATCATCCGCAGTGTCCCCTGGAGGTGGGGGCAGGTCTCCACCTGGACGCTTATCTAGTCTGCCCCGGCCTTGGCGAAGGCAGGGATGTGGCGCTCAGGATTCTCTGTCATCAGATGAACATCAATGGGGAGCTTGGTGCACTTTCTAACCGCCTCAACAATAAACGGCCCGATGGTGATGTTGGGGACAAAGTGACCGTCCATAACATCGACATGTATAATGTCCGCCCCCGCCTCCTCTACCGCTTTTATCTCCTTGGCCAGATTTCTGAAATCAGCTGATAGTATAGATGGCGCAACCTTGACCATATTCTTCTCCCTAAAATAGTTTTTACATCTTTTCCCTCTCCCTTGAGGGGAGAGGGGCAGGGTGAGGGTGATAAATCACTTCTGAAACCTCCCCTCTTTTATCCGAATGCTGACTTTTGGACCCCTCTCTCATATCTCTCCCCACTTTTTGTGGGGCGAGAGGTGGAAGAGGTTACCTTAGGTACTTATTCCCTTCCGTTTAAGCTACTTATCCCGGCGGCCAGGCCATAAACCTGCCGCCCATTAGATGAAAATGGAGGTGAAAGACAGACTGTCCGGCATCCTCATTACAGTTAACCACGAGCCTGAAGCCCGACCTGTCGATCCCCTTTTCTTGGGCAAGCTTATTGGCTGTCAGGAAGAGGTGTCCCATAAGCCCTTTATCCTCCTCCTTGGCCTCCAAGGAAGTGGCCAGATGTTTTTTCGGTATTATAAGGATATGCACCGGAGCCTTCGGGTTGAGGTCTTCAAAGGCAATTGCCTTATCATCTTCATATAACTTTTTGGCGGGAATCTCCCCACTGACAATCTTACAGAAAATACAATCTTCCATCATCATCTCCGGCTATTAATCTTTTATCCCTCTCTGCACCTTGAAGGCGGTCAGGGTGTTTTTCATAAGCATAGCAATGGTCATCGGCCCGACACCCCCCGGAACAGGGGTGATATAGGAGGCGACCTTAGAGACCTCATCAAAGGCAACATCCCCGACCAATTTTCCTTCGGCATTACGGTTTATCCCCACGTCTATTATAACAGCTCCTTCTTTGACCATATTCCCTTTAAGGAACTCGGCTATCCCAACCGCAGCCACAATAATATCGGCCTTTTTACATTTTTCGCCGATATCCTTTGTTTTGGAGTGGCAGACGGTGACCGTGGCGTTCCTCTGGAGGAGGAGCTGTATGGCCGGTTTCCCCACAATATTACTTCTCCCGATTATAACCGCATCCTTCCCCTCTATCTTTATGCCGCTCCGGTCCAAAAGCTCAATCACCCCTGCCGGTGTGCAGGGTTTAAGATAGGCCTTGTTGAGGGATAGAAGCCCGACATTGACCGGATGAAAACAATCAACATCTTTCTCAGGGCGTATTGCCTCCAAGACCTTGGCCTCGGAGATATGTTTGGGGAGGGGGAGCTGGACCAGTATCCCATTTATCTCTTTATCGTTATTGAGAGAGTCGATAAGTTTAAGGAGGTCTGCCTCACTATTCTCGGCCGAAAGGTCGTGGCTGACCGAGCGAATCCCTATCTCCTCACAGGCCCTCTTTTTGTTCCTCACATAGACGGCCGAGGCGGGGTCTTCCCCAACCAGAACAACCGCCAAGGCAGGTGATACCCCCACCTTTTTATTTAAGAGAGCAACCTCTTCGGCAATCTCTTTCCTTATATCTGCGGCAATTTTTTTGCCGTCTATAATGTTAGCAGTCAAAACTATTTCCTTCTTAATGGTGTTGATTTTTATGGGTAAAGAACCATTTTGGCAGAGTCCAAACACTACTTTGTAAGGATATCAAATTAGTTCGGAAATAGTAAATAAACTTCGTTTTTTCTCACGGTGAGTGGGTAACAAACCACCCCTGCCCCTCCTTAACTAAGGAGGGGAGTTTGGAGTTTAGGGCGCCCTGCATAGCTCCCCTACTATTTTAGGAGGGGTGGCCGAAGGCAGGGGTGGTAAGTTAGAGGGGACTAAGGGGAGGGTGACATAACAACCTATTCAATCCTAAAAATAAAATGGCGGGTTAGAGCCTCCAAGGAGGCTGAGAAACCTCTTTTTATCCCCAAATAAATTTGCCTCGCTTCTGTTTAGCATGATACATTCACCCTTTTATGTGCACGTATGGCATTTATTTCATCATCCAGTGGCAGGTTCAGCGCCTTTTTATATAAAAACACCAGTGCATTCATCGCCTGGTTTTGGGTAGAGGGGGATACGTTTCCTTGGACTGCAAGATGGGTCAAAAAAAGTTCAATCTTTTTTTGACCCTCGGAAAGATCGTTCCGGGACTTCATGTCGTGAAATTGAATAAATTTTTTGATCCAATCGCAATAGGTTCGTTCGGTATGGATCAAATAATGATGAAGCCGCATATAATCACGGACTTCGTCTAGCAACTTACGTTTTTTTTGTATTGACATGGCACACGTAATATAATGAAGCCCATAAAAGTTGTGTTATCCGATAGCTCTAAAGACAATATCAGCCTGACGATGTTAAATCAAGGCAAGTCTACTATCAGGGCAAATTGACCTGATAATCAATGGTTCGGTGGATAAATATTAATGAACCAGCACCACATGAAAAAAATTGTTTTCACGATTGTGACTATGATTTTTGCTGGCTGTTCAGTAATTGGCCATATGGACACAATCGAGCCTACTGATTCATCCGGGTGGGTCGAAACTCAACCACCATCCTCGTTCAAAGTTTACTATCATGAATGCGAGGATTTTATATTAACCTCTTACTAAATATATTTTCCCCGGAGAAAAACAGATGCATATTGCCATGCTTTCGCCCATTGCCTGGAGAACCCCGCCCCGCCATTACGGTCCATGGGAGAGCGTTGTTTCTCTCCTCACAGAGGGCTTGGTTGCCAGAGGTGTCGATATTACCCTCTTTGCCACTAAAGACTCTATTACAAAGGGCCGTCTCCAGGCGGTCTGCAAAAAAGGCTACGAGGAGGATGTCCATGCAGAGCCGAAGGTTGTGGAATGCCTCCATATATCGGAGCTCTTTGACAGGGCCGGCGACTTTGACATCATACACAACCATTTCGATTTTCTTCCCTTAACCTATAGCGGGCTGGTGAAGACCCCGGTGGTTACGACCATACACGGTTTTTCTTCCCCCAGGATTCTGCCTGTCTATGAAAAGTACAATGGCAAGGTCTTCTACGTCGCCATAAGCGAGGCGGACAAGGCGGCCGGTCTCGATTATATCAGGACGATACACCATGGTATCGATCTCAATGAGTTCACATTCAATCCCGAGCCGCAAGACGATTACCTCCTGTTTTTCGGCAGAATACACTCCGACAAAGGTGCGAAAGAGGCGATAGAGATCGCCAGGCGGAGCAAGAAGAGGCTGATAATGGCCGGCATCATCCAGGATGAAGTATACTACAAGCGTGAAGTGGAGCCTCACCTTAACGGTGACGGCATTACCTACGTCGGAAGCGTTGGCCCCGCAAAGAGGGACACGCTCCTGAGGGGTGCGGGCGCTCTGCTGCACCCGATCAACTTCAACGAACCCTTCGGGCTTTCCGTTACCGAGGCGATGGCGTGCGGCACGCCGGTCATAGCCTTCAACAGGGGGAGTATGCCGGAACTCATACGAGACGGCGTCAACGGATACCTCGTCTCCACTGTGGAAGAGGCGGTTCATGCCGTGGGAAGACTTGGCGATATCAACAGGGCCAACTGCCGGAAGTTTATAGAAGAGAACTTTTCCGTCGAGAGGATGGTGACCGATTACATAAAGGTTTACGAGGAGATAATCGAAAAGACAAAGCGCGAAGAGCGCAGGCCCTGGGGGTATTACGAGGTTTTTATCGACGATCCGGACCATAAGATAAAGCGTATTATCGTGTATCCCGGAAAGCGGCTCAGTCTCCAGAGGCACAGGCGGCGCTCCGAGCACTGGCACGTCATCTACGGCGAAGCGGTAGTCACTCTTGACGACCGAGAGATAATACTGCAGGCGGGGGATTCAATAGACATTCCGCAAGGGGCCGTCCACAGGATGGCGAACCGTGGGAAGGAGAATATGGCCTTGGTAGAGGTGCAGCGCGGCGACTACTTCGGTGAGGATGACATCGAGCGGCTGGAGGATGATTTTGGACGCAACTAGGAGGAAACCTATGGACCCTGTGATAAAGAGGTACGAAAAGAATCCTGTGCTGACCAAGCATGACGTCCCTTACCCCGTGGAGACGGTACACAATGCCGGTGTCGTGAAACATGAGGGGCGATACATCATGCTCTTCAGGTCGCACCTCAGAAATGGCAGGTCCGTTATCGGCAAGGCTGAGAGTGAAGACGGATTTTCCTTTACTGCTTACCCCGAGCCCTTCATCACACCTGCTACCGAAGGGATATTTGCCGCTTATGAGGAGTTTGGTGTGGAAGACCTGCGCATCTGTGCTATGGAGGGGGAAGACTACCTCCTCACCTACAGCGCCTACTCAAGGCATGGTGTGAGAATAGCCCTGGCGAGAACGGCTGACTTCAAGTCTATTGAACGGGTGGCTATGATCTCTCAGCCCGACATGAGAAATGTTGTCCTCTTTCCGAGGAAGATCGAGGGCCGCTATGTGCGC
>JAHJSF010000106.1 GCA_018830405.1 Nitrospinota bacterium
ACAATGGAAGAACTCGGCATCAAATCCCTAAACACCAACTACACCACCACCAACATCACCCATCCCTCCGGCAATATCCAGACCCATGCGGCAACATACGAAACCACGGATGGCTTCATACACCAGATGGGGAATTTCCTGGTTGAAAGAGATATGGAGGTGGCGGCATGAGAATGAGAATGGCGCGAAAAGAATGTGACATTATAAGACTTAGACTCCATACTCTGTTTTTTGCAGTGACGTTGTTGATTTTATCTACATTTATCCTTTTAGGTTGCGAAAAGCAGGAAAAAGTATCCCCCTATAAACTGATTGATTCCGGCATATGGTCATATAACGAAAAAACATTTTGGCTTGATAATGAGCGGGTTTTGACACTCTCTAACAGAGACCTTAGAGCCTACGACTTTAAAGCCCCAAATGTGTTAACAATATGGAACATTAAAACAGGAGAAATTAGCTTTTCTCATGAAGCAACAGGAATTCTTTGTGTTAAGGATGGGGAAGTTCTATTTGCCGCCAAGAAAGTAGGAGGAAAAATTGATGAAAAGGCTCATTACAGAGGCCCTATAGAGAATCCAGAAGAATACCATGCTCAGAGAAAAAATGTGCAGATGGATTATTGGTTTGATTGCGGTTGGGTGCCAAGAGAGACTTTTGGCACTGCTCCGCTCAAATTTCCCTTCATGCGTAAATTGCGAGGAGATAACTATCTGCAGTATGTTGAAAAAAGGGGGAAGGATTCTGAAGGAAAAATGCTCTATCACAAAACCAAAAAATTCCCTGGAGTATATGTTCCATTTTATATAGATCCCTACTATAAAATAAATTTTATTCTCAGGGAGAATGCCTATTTTGTAAGCCCCGATCAATATTTGCCTGAGATGCCTTATTATCATTCAGTCTGGTGGGTGAAGGAGGATGGAAAAATTACAGGTGAGAGGATATTAAATAAAAGTTCTTTTCCTGCCAGGGGAGTTCTATCTGTTTTTCCCCTGAAAAATAACTACCTTGCTCATTATGGCGGGGGGGGAATACAAGCGAATTCATTCCCAAAGGCAGCCGGGCTCTACCTGATTAAAGAGAGTGAGATAGAGAAGGTCTTGGTTGGAGCTATAGGCGGAGTTTCTGTTTCACCGGATGGATGTATGGCGGCCTTTAGTCATGCCGAAAGTTATAAACAGGTTAATTCTCGAACAAAGCCTCATAGAACAGTTAAGTTGATCAACTTTTGTGAAGAAGGAGATAAAAAATGACAGCAGAAGAAGCGAGGATATTAGCGGGATTAAAAGCTAATTACCGACAGCACAGAGGCCTTTCTCCGGATCATAGGGTAAACTATTTTGAATGGTACTTTTATCTAAAAAATAGGTAACACTTACCAACACTTTTTGAGTATTATGCCCATTTCGAAACGAAGTGAGAAATCTATCTTTTTCTTCCTTTCTTGCTACAAACCAATCCCCTCTCCCTAACTACTACATTATCCCCGCCCTCGACGGGAGGGGACTAAGGGGAGGGTGAAAATCAGGAGAGTGGGTCCCAAAAGCAATAAGATATGACGGCATTAAATCTAGGGGAAGGTAAATAATAGTTAAAAAAAGATTTGACAAAACTTTAATAATTTTATAGCATCCAAGTTCCAATCCCATCACAAAAAAACATGCCTTTCCGGCATTTTTTAATACGCAGTATCAAATACGTTCCATCAGCATATTAGCTTGACTATAGTAACGGCAGAGAGAATTTCCCTAATCCCTCTACCCTCTTTTTTAAAAGGGGCTCTATAATATTCCCCCTTTAGTAAAGGGGGGCAAGGGGGGATTTGAGTCATTTCTTTAATGTTTTTACTATAAGCGGCTTCCTTGATTAATATTTAGGGGGTGTTAAAAATGCTCAACCTTTGGGACGTTTCAAGTAGTAAACCACACATATCCGCAATCCGTTCGTTCGTTTCCCCTAACTTTAATTCTCAAGTCAAAAACAGCCTAAAAAAAATAACAGCAATCACCTTTGTCTGTTTGTTCATATTTCCAACTCTGACTTTTGCAGATGAACTTATACTTGTAAAAGGCAAAGGTGTGGAGGTGTGCGAAGCATATCATAAAGAACTGCAAGGCATGAGTTTGCAGGATATGGTGTGCGGGAAAGGGACAGATTTTATAACTGTTCTTGATGTAAAAATAAGAATACCTCTATGTTGTGAGGAGGAAATTTCTAACAGCACACAAGATTTTAAGAGGCCGAAATGGGAGAGGTTGGATTTGAGGGAGAATAAGGAGTTAGTGAAAAAAATCCATAAGTTTTATGGAGTTGGCGATCAGTTTGGTAAATTGAGGGCATTAGATGAGGACAACGGATTTGAAAAACTTATGGATGAGATGTATACACGGATGGATGCTTTGTATAAGACATCGGTAGATATAGATAATGACGGAAGCTGAAATTATCAGCAGAAGAGAGGTCTTCACAACAGAAATCAACAATACTCCTGATACTGGAGACACAATAACAACAAACGAGCAATTAAGGACAAATCTCAACCAACTTGCCAGCACCTACGGTGTTACCACTGGATTTCAACTCACCACAAGCCAAGGCGAGACCATCTTTCGTGAAATCATTGAAGGCACAACAGTCGGGAGTATCCCCATACAAGGCAAACAGGAAAGGCTAGATGCTCTACTTGCAGACAGTTTGGCACATAATTCTCAAGAATATATAGCTGTGATGTCTTTATTCTACAACGGAGAAGGACTAGTAGATAGCACTAATCGTTGGTTGGCAAAAGCCATAATAAATGATAATCGTGCTGAAGCCTGGTACCAGATTAGATACCAATCAAACCTAAACGGGATCCACGCTTCCCGCCGCTACCAAGAGGCAGATTTATTTGGTCTTTACGACGCAGGGACACTGTCTCAAGACCAAGAAACAGCCCAGTCAAAA
>JAHJSF010000016.1 GCA_018830405.1 Nitrospinota bacterium
AGGCCAAGGTAGAATAAAAAATAGCAGGAACTAAGATAGGGGTTTAAACCCTTACAACCCCCCGCCCCCCTTTTCTAAGGGGGATTTACTATAACCCCCCCTCAATTCCCCCTTAACAAAGGGGGATTAAGGGGGTTGTAAGAGGGATTGAGGGGGTTGTAATTCCAATATTTTTAGCATGTTCCTAATGTTTCCCATCGGGTCTATTTTGGGATCAATCTTTACGGCCGTTCTCAGGTGCCTTGCCCCCTCCTCTATCCGCCCCTCTTTAAGATATGTCCTGCCGAGGTAGTAGTGGCTGTTGGCGTAATCGGGCTTTATGGCCAAAACCTTTTCAAAGGCGGCTATGGCCTCTGAGTTCCTCCCCTCTCTATAGTAGGCCACCCCGAGATTATGGGTAATGGCGATATTGTGCGGATATTTTTCTATGGCCCTCTCCAGCACCACTACCGCCGGGCGGTAAAGGCCCATTGTGATATATCCCTTTCCGGCCAGGGAGAGAAGATCGCTCCTTTCAGGGTTGATTGAATATCCATCTTCAGATTCTATGATTGCCTTATCCCACTTATTCGACACCTCATAAACCCTCCCCCGGAAGAAATGTCTATCGGCCTTGATGGTGTAATAGTTAAAGCGGGCGGTAAAGAAGGCCCCCAGCAAGGTTATACAAAATAGGGCGGTGATGGCTGTTTTTGCCTCAATTTTATAATATCCCTTCTCCCCCTCTGCTCCCCATACCGTCAGCAGGGCAACAAAGGCGGCTACGACTATCGGGGGGATGGGGCGTTCGAAGGGGAAACAGAAGAAGGCATTGACCATTATCCCCCCTAATCCGGCCAATAGGGCTATTGAATAAAATCTGGTATCTTGACTGTTTTTAGGAGATATCAGCCTGGGAACCATTTTTGCCAACAGAATCCCCATCCAGCCGATGATAAGAACCCCTATTATCCCCATCTCGGCCGCTCCCTGCAGATAATCGTTATGGGCATCCCGCGCCACCTGATGTTCGTCATAGGGGCGGTTATTGGGAACCTTGTTATGGTATATGGGGTATATAATCTTCAGATTTCCGAGGCCGACCCCAATCAAGGGGTTATCCTTTATCATCTCTATGGTCGCCTTCCAGGTGCCGCGTCTCCAAGACTGGGCCTTGATGTCGGTTATGCTTTCTGCCCGGCCGGCAACCTCCCCGAAGGACCACCTGAAACCCTCCGGGGTAAAATTGACCATGAGCAATATTAGAAGGATGGCTGTTCCTATCGCCAACGATTTGTTCCTGTCCCAATATTTCAGGGGTCCGGTCTTTCTATAGTCCCATACCGCAATTCCGGCTATGAATATAGACTCGGCCAGGAAGGCCAGCCATCCGGCCCTTGTTCTTGTATAGATTAAGAAGGCGACCATAGTGGCCCACATCAGGGATATAATCCATGGCCTTAGTTTATTTTGGCTGTTTATGAAGAGGGGGAGGGAGATGGGGAGGGTCAGGACGATAAAGTGAACCGCCAGATTTTTATTACCGAAGGTGGCCGCCGGAGGGGCAGCCTGATATATCCAGGAGAAACCGGAGAGATGCTGAAATATCCCTAAGACGGCGGTCAGATAACCGGCGGCGAAGATGGCCGATAGCAGCATGGTCTTATCACCTTCTTCTCTTACCTCGTTGATAATGAGGAGAAAAAGGAGGGCGGCTGAGGTCAGATGAATAATCGGGAGGAGGGCCTCATATTTGTTGTGGGCATACAAAAGGGAGGCGAAAGACCAGAGGATAAAGATAGAAAGAGGGAGATTAAGGGAGTTTTTTGAGATAAGAAGTTCTCCCTCTATTCTCCCCTTTACGAGCCAAATAAGGAGGAGGAGGGAGGTTATTGTCTCGATAAAGGCGAGTTGCGGTAGATAGACAAAATCGATTATCCCCATGGCTAACACAAATGGGGCGATAAAATATAAGGCGGCTATCGACAGGGGGAACAACCCCCTCATTCCCCCTTTGTTAAGGGGGAGTAAGGGGGTTATCTCCCCCGGCTTTGTGACACTATCGGTTGTTTTGATTTCAGTCTCCCCCATCCCCTCCTGCTTCTCTCTCTTTCGTAAAGGGTGTTTTGCCAATCCCTTAAATATGATTAAATTATAGAACATATACCGATTGGCAGGATATCATCGGCAGAGACTTTTTTCAATTGTATTGAAGGGGGATAGGGGTTGTATACAGAGCGGCAGAAAAAAGTAGACCGAGGCGCGACGAAGGTATACAAATTTATGTCGCTCTGTATAATTCCCCTGTTTGTTTGTCTCTTCCAATTTGGTAGAATTGTAGGACATTTCAGGGTCTTTGCGGTTTGGTGTGGGAAAAATAATAATTTGGGGTATATCTTGAGCGGAATCAGATTTTATAAGATGAGCGGGACGGGGAACGATTTTATATTGATAGACAATATGGATGGCTCCCTCAAGACCAACATAAATGAATTGGCGGCCAACATCTGCCGGAGACGTTTTTCGGTTGGGGCGGATGGGCTTATAGTTTTGGAGCCTTCCGATAAGGCCGATTTTAGATGGCGCTTTCATAATTCCGACGGGGGGGAGGCGGAGATGTGCGGCAACGGCTCCCGCTGTGCGGCACGCTTCGCCCACAAGCTTGGGATTGCCGGCCCGAAACTCTCTTTTGAGACGATGGCCGGAATTATTGAGGCGGAGGTCTTTGAGAGTGGGGAGGTTAAGATTAGACTTACCAAGCCTTTCGATCTGAGAAGGAATCTTAATATAGATGTTTCCGAAGGAGCCGGGGTTGTTACACATATAAATACCGGCGTTCCCCATACGGTTGAGTTGGTGGCCGATATTGATTCGGTTGATGTGGAGAAGAGGGGGGCCGATATCAGATATCATCAGATATTTAAACCGGCCGGGACTAACGCCAATTTTGCGCAGGTTATTGACGAGAGAAACATATTGGTAAGAACGTATGAACGGGGAGTGGAGGGGGAGACCCTAGCCTGCGGAACGGGGATGGTTGCCTCGGCTATGGTGGCCGCTCTTGAAGGAAAGGTGTCATCTCCGGTTACGGTAAAGACCCGCGGCGGTGATACACTGACCGTATATTTTGATAGGGATGGAGAGTCATTTACCAATGTCTATCTCCAAGGTGAGGCAGCATTTGTTTATCAAGGGGAGGTAATGGAAAATGTTTAAAGGATCTATGGTACCGATTGTCACCCCGTTTAAGAATGGGGCCGTTGACGAAGAGGGGTTTAGAAGACTTATCGAGTTTCAGATAGCCGGAGGGACGGAGGCCATTGTCCCCTGTGGGACAACGGGGGAGTCGGCTACCCTGTCGCACGAGGAGCATAAGCGGGTTGTTGAGCTTACGGTTAAGGCTGTGGCTAAGCGGGCCAAGGTTATAGCCGGGGCCGGTTCTAACTCTACCGGTGAGGCGATTCGTCTGACCATGCACGCCAAAGAAGCCGGGGCGGATGCGGTTTTGCTTATTACCCCATACTATAATAAGCCGACCCAGGAGGGGCTCTACCGCCATTTCAGCAAGATAGCTGAGGATGTAGATATGCCGCAGATTCTCTATAATGTCCCGGGAAGAACCGGGGTTAATATGCTTCCCGAAACGGTTGGA
>JAHJSF010000107.1 GCA_018830405.1 Nitrospinota bacterium
AAATCTTGCTGTAGTCGACCGGCCTTTGACGTGGCTGGCTTTGTTGTCAATCCTCGCCATAGACCCGGCTATGGCTGCGTTTGTCTTCGCGCCAGCCACGCCAAATTCTCGGTCTTGATACTGACGCAGACTTAGGCAACTAAACACTAGCTCACTCGGAGCATAGTTCTCTTTGGCAGATTAGAAATACTTCTCCGTCCCATTCTATTTTTTCACTCTTATTAACCCCCTTAATATCCTTGGCCGAACGGACGACCTCTTGAATATTGAATGGTTCCGGAAATATCTCTTTAGTGGCGGCCAGTCTATTCTTATACCTGCCGCTATCTTTGGCGATGGTAATCAAGCCGGTCAGATTGTGGCGTATCTGCTCCTCTATCGTTCCGACAAAGATCGGAATATCCCCCTCAATAATCTTAGCATCTCCCGGCCAGAGGCGTAAAACCAATCGCCCCTTATCGCTATGCTGGACAAGCAGCAGGCTTTCCCTCCTCCCCTTATGAAGGCGGGGTAAAACAGGGAGCTGTTCAATAGGCGTGGACGGAGAGAGCATAGCCATAAAGGCTTTGGTGCTGAGGTAAGCGGGGTGGCTCCACCCCTGTTTAATCATGTGGGCCGATAGTTCTTCAATTGTTCCTCCCCACTGGATATTAAGAGGCTGTTCCTCCTCACCCGCCATATCAATGCGCCAGGTCGAAAGCTTGCGCCAGCCGTCATCTTTCCAGGTTGCTACTGTTAAGGGCTCTGTCTTATGCCTTGTGGCGTAAAAGGAGATATCCCCCAAATGTTTTGAGCCTATATGCCACCCGCCGGCAATCACAATGGTAACCAAGGTTGCAATAGCCAACATTCTTCTCGGCACCTGCTCATTGGCGTGTTTAAGGTAGGATATCCCGAGGATGGAGACCCAAACTATCCCCACGAAGAAACCCCCGACAACATCCGAAAGCCAATGGGCTCCCAGATAGAGGCGGGATATGGAAATCATGAAGGGGAAGAGTAATATGCCGGCAAAGAAGCCCCACCGGAAGTTGCGAAAGGTTCCCCGAGCGATTATAAGGGCCAAAAATCCGTAGAGTATGACACTCATCGTTGTATGACCACTGGGGAAGCCGTAGGATAAGGCCCCTTGGTAGATGTCTATGGGGCGAGGCAAGTGTATTACCAATTTTAAAATTTCGATTAAAAATGCCCCTCCTACTACAGCCACAATCCAATATTTGGCCGTTCTATAGCATCTCTTTACTAGGAGAATAATTAATATGCTCGCGGCGATAAATATATTTACAGAGGCATCACCCAATTCTGTTATGGCCACAAATAGGCTGTCGCCCCAGGGTGTTCTGAGAGATTGAAGGAAGTAGTAGACAAATTTATCCGCCATGACCAGAGGGTCTTGGAATAAGACATCCTGTAGAATACCTAAAAATCCCCAACCGGCCGCCAAGAGCAGCCCCCCCAATAAGAGGAGCAAAATCTCTTCCCCTTCTTTGCGGTAAATTAGAAACGAGATAAACCTCTTCACCCCAAATAGTAGATTGCTCGGGGAAGTTCTTGTTTTGGCCCACACCCTGAAAGAACTAAACCAGTGAGGCCCCCTTTCTTCAAAAAAGGAGAGGAACATTTTACTGATAACGACGAATCCCCAGGCTGCCCCGACGACAATGAGTATCAGTATAACCAATCGTGTGCTGATGGCCCCGGCCACCTCAAGGGAGCTCCCAAAGAAAAGACCGGGGAGGATATAGGCGAAGGCCCAGCCGATGGCTGATATTATATTGATGACGCTGAAGGGGATTGGTTCCATGCCGCTCATCCCGGCCACGATTGGAATTACAGGGCGTAAGGGACCTATAAAACGGGCCAGAAAGACACTCTTCCCCCCATGGTCTCTGAAATATCTCTCTCCCCTCTCAAGCATAGAGGCATAGCGGGAGGATGGGGGGGTGTGGAGTAATCTTCTCTTATAATGACGGCCGAACCAGTAACCTATCCCATCCCCGACAATTGCCCCGGCAATAGCTACCAAGATAACGGGCTTAAGGGATAGCACACCTGTGGCCACAACTATCCCAACCCCAAATATAATGGCTGAGCCAGGGATTAGGATGCCTATCAGGGGGAGGGAATCAGCCAGTGAGTTTAGGAAAATAGCCCCATAGGCAAGCAGAGGGTGAGCGGAGATAAAACCTAATATCCTATGCAGAAAGTGCATCTATATTCCCTACCCTACTTTCTTCTTATTTATATATTAAACGGTTGGTTAACCGATTTATTGTTGTTATGCTGTGATTCTATCAGCTCTGTTATAAATGGGAAGAAGAAAGAAGTAGGCTTTTGTGTCTAATCTTTTTTGTTGATAAGCCTTTTCCACCACTTCTCAAATGGTCTGGTCTGTCCCACATAAACAATCTCCCCCATCATCGGCGTTAGGAGATTAATCCCTTTTTCTTTGGCAATTTGGTCTATATCCTCTATAGGGTCGTACCAATTATGGGTGGATATATTGAACATCCCCCAATGGAGAGGGAGTAACGACCTGCTCTTAAGTTCAAGATAGGCCTTCCCCGTCTCTTCAGGGTGAAGGTGGGACATCGGCCACTGAATATTATACTGCCCATTCGATATGAGTGAGATATCAAAAGGGCCATACTTCTCCCCTATCGCCTTAAAATGCCCCGCATAGCCGGAATCTCCGCTATAGTAGAGGCTTTGCTTCTTATCCCTAACAACCCATGACCCCCACAAGGTATTATTCTTATGTGCTTGTGATCGGCCGGAGAAATGTTGGGCCGGGGTGCAGACAAACTCTATCCCATCCATCTCGGCCGTTTCCCACCAATCAAACTCCCTGATTCTCTCCCCATCAATCCCCCAGCCTGTCAAATAAGATGAGAGACCGAGGGGAACGATAAACTTTGCCTTTTTATCTTTAAAGAATTGGATAGTCTCCATATCAAGATGGTCGTAATGGTCATGCGATATTACTATATAGTCAATCTCCGGCATATCAGCCAAAGCTATGGCCGGTTTCTGAAATCTTTTATTTATAAATCCTATGGGAGACCCGGCCTTAGAAAAGACCGGATCAAAGAGGATAACCTTGCCATTGAAATTAACAAAGAATGTTGAATGCCCTAGCCAGACAAGCTTCAGATGCTCAGAGGGGGCAAGAAACTCTCTGATGTCCGGGGACTTATCAGGGAGCCTTACCTTGGGAACCGACTCGTTTTGAGGAAAAAATAGCCGCCAGAGAATCTTTCGTCTATTTATATTCTTATGAGCCTTGGCAAAAAGGGCCTCATTCTTATTAACAAACATATCCTTTTTCGTATCGTATTGCGGCGAT
>JAHJSF010000108.1 GCA_018830405.1 Nitrospinota bacterium
AAATTAACGAAATAAATAATAGATACAAGAAACTTGGGGAGCAGAGGGGGGTTTGAACGTATACGCCTCGATAGACCTTGGGAGCAACACGGTTCGGCTCCTGGTAGCTAAAAAAGAGAATGATAAATTAGAGACCCTCCACTCAAGCCACCAGATAACACGCCTCGGTAAAGGATTAAATGCGGGGGGAAATCTTTCGGATGAGGCCATTAGGGATACCATCGGGGCAATAAAAAAATTTAAAAAAGAGGCCGCCCCTTACAAGCCCGAACAGATCTGGATCGTGGCCACCAGCGCCGTCCGCCGAGCCAAAAATCAAACGGCCTTCATAAAAGAGGTTTTTGAAGAAACGGGCTTAAAGATAGAGGTCATCCCCTGGCATGAAGAGGCCAAGATGGCCTCTCTCGGCGTCAACCATGCCCTGGGAATTAAGGGGGAGTTCCTCCTCTTTGATATCGGCGGTGGAAGCACTGAATTTATTTTATGCGATGGTGGAGAGATAAAAGAGAGTGTCGGAACCGAACTGGGGGTGGTTACCCTGGCTGAGACCCATATAAAAAATAATCCTCCCCAAGAGTATGAAATATTAACCCTGGCGGCTGAAGTCGATAAGAATATAAGGGATGTTAAATCGAAGATACCCCTCTCTCAAGAATGCCGTCTGGTAGGAACTGCGGGAACAATCACCACAATAGCCGCCATAGATATGGATATGTTCCCCTACGACCCTCTTAGAATAAACGGACACAGGATAGGCAGGGATAGGATAGAGGAGATTAAAAATAACCTTAGCGGACTCACCTTAAAAGAAATAGAGGATATACCCCAGATAGAAAAGGGGAGAGAAGACCTTATCCTCCCGGGCATTATTATAATTTGCCGGGTAATGGATATTTTCGGATTCAAAGAGATGATGATAAGCGACTACGGCTTAAGAGAGGGAATTATACTGGCCAACATCTGACCCCGCCAATCCCTTGTCTAATCTTAAGAAAACTGGTCGGGGCGAGAGGATTTGAACCTCCGACCACCTGACCCCCAGTCAGGTACGCTACCAGGCTGCGCTACGCCCCGCTTAAAAGACCACTTTGTAGCCTTGGCTATAATAGCAACTTTAAATGATTTCGGAAAGATTTTTTATTTCACACCTCCCTTTCGCTTCATAAAACTCTTCCCTGTCATTCCCGCCCCGTATCAAGTACGGGCTAAACTCCAGCGGGAATCCAGAAGTTCAATGGAATCAGCTATCATGGATTGTCAGGTCAAGCCTGACAATGACAAAAAAAGATCGTAAGACCTCCTTCTATGTTTAAAAAAGAGAAAAAATGGCCAAATCAATCACTATCCCCCTACAATTCTCGGGCAATAGGATATATAATGGCTCGCATGACAAAATATAAGGCAATAAAAGGGGTAAAGGATATTATTTCTCCCGATATCGAGAGGTGGCATATTCTCGAAGAGGAGATGAAACGCGCCTTTGGCCTATACAGATTCAGCGAAATCCGTATCCCCATCTTTGAAAATACGGCCGTATTTGTCCGAAGCATCGGCGATACCACCGATATTGTAGAAAAAGAGATGTATACCTTCGAAGACCGGGGGGGAGAAAACCTCACCCTGAGACCGGAGGGAACCGCCTCGGTCGTCCGGGCCTATGTTGAACATCAGATGTTTACCTCCTCATCGGTCACACGCCTCTACTATATGGGCCCCATGTTTAGAAGGGAACGCCCCCAGGCGGGGAGATACCGCCAGTTTTACCAGATTGGGGCGGAGGTCTTCGGAGAGGATAGCCCCGAGATAGATGCCGAAACAATTACCATGCTGATGGAGGCGCTCTCTAATCTAAAACTAAAAAACCTTACGCTTCATTTGAATAGCCTCGGATGTGATGAGTGCCGTCCTGTTTTTAAAGAATCATTAAAGAAGTTTGTTAAAGAGAGGCTTGATTCTTTCTGCCCCAACTGTCAGAACCGTTACGAGCGAAACCCGCTCCGTATCTTCGATTGCAAAAACCCGGGCTGTCAAAAGGCCACCAAGGATGCCCCGACCATCGATCAAGCCCTATGCCCTGTTTGTGTCGATCATTTTGATAAGGTCAAAGATAGCCTAACCAAATCGGGTGTTAAATATAACCTAAATAACAGACTTGTTCGTGGACTCGACTACTACTCAAAAACAACCTTTGAGATTAGTGCCGAAGGGATAGGGGCTCAAAACTCTATCGCCGGTGGTGGTAGATACGATAAATTGGTTGAAGAGTTTGGAGGCCCAGTTACTCCCGCCTTCGGTTTTGCCCTCGGTGTGGAGAGAACCGTGCCTCTGATAGATGAAAGTATTAAAACCGAT
>JAHJSF010000109.1 GCA_018830405.1 Nitrospinota bacterium
AGAAAAACAAGAATATATATAACTAAGAAATTTTCGGCCCAGCAGGGATTGATAGTCAGCAAGATAATTCTATATACCGGTCTCTCCCTTATCTTCATATCCATACTGCGTGAACTTGGCTTCCAGCTCTCAACCCTTGTCGGGGCGGCCGGAATAGTCGGTATCGCTGTCGGTTTCGCCTCTCAGACCAGCGTTTCAAATATCATAAGCGGCCTTTTTCTTATCGCCGAGCGTCCCTTTGAGGTAAACGACATTATAACCGTAGGCAATATAACCGGTGCGGTTCTTTCAATCGATATACTCTCGATAAAGTTGAGGACTTTTGACAACAAGTTTGTCAGAATCCCCAATGAAACCATTATCAAGAGTGATGTCACCAATGTAACCAGATTCCCGATAAGAAGAATAGATATTCCCGTTGGAGTAGCCTATAAAGAGGATATCGCCAAGGTAAGGGCTCTTCTCCTCGACATAGCCAGAAATGAGAAGGTCTGCTTGAATGAGCCTGAGCCTATCGTAATATTGTCCGGATTTGGCAACTCCTCTGTAGATATGCTCCTTCTTGTCTGGGCGGAAAAGGCAGATTGGCTGCAGGCTAAAAACAGTATCACCGAATCTATAAAGATGCGGTTTGATGAGGAGGGGATTGAGATTCCCTTCCCCCATGTTTCAATCTATGCCGGTTCGGAAACCCCACCCTTTCCGGTAAAAATAATCTCAGATAACCAGTAGGCAGGGATAGACGGAGATAAAAATGGAAGTATGTAAACCGATTCAAAATATATAGGGGACTACTGCGGAAACGATATCTGCCAATTTATACCCATAGAGGAGAGATAGCTTTTTCTTCTCCTTTTCTTGCTCGTCCAAGAAAAGGAGGAAAGAAGGACGGCCTGATCATTTTTTACCGGCCTTAAATTACGGTTGATTAAGGCGCCTCAAAAACTCGTCAGGCTACGCCCTCCTCGGACAGTTTGAGGCTTGATTCCTTAATCAGCCTATTTAAGTCCTAAAAATGATACGGCTATTGCTAGAAACTAAGGAAAAAAACATGTCCATTGTTAAATCAATGCTCGCTTTTGCCAGAGAAGCCAATTACAACCCTATAACCATATTCCACGCCATCCTATATGGGGCCACCGTCACCTACCTAAGGGTGTGCAACAAACTGGTCAAGATAGCTCCCAAATCAATACGTAGCCGCTTCGGCCAAAACTACCACAGTAAGGTTATACGCCTTGATGATGCCTCACGAATCATAAAACTGAACAGAAATGTCGAACTTAGAAACCTGGAACAGGTCATTCCCTTTAAACAGGCCAACGATATTATCCTCAAAAACCCCCAAAATATTATCGTTTATGAATGCCCCTGCCGGGCCCAAAAAGATGACCCGTGCAGACCAACCGATGTCTGCCTGGTAATAGGCGACCCCTTTGTTGACCTTGTGCGGATGTTTCACCCCTACCGCTCCCGCGGGATAACCAGCGATGAAGCGCTGAAGATTATCAAGGAAGAAGATGCCAGAGGGCATGTCCATACCGCCTGGTTTAAATCGGCTATGTTGAACCGCTTCTTCGCCATCTGCAACTGCTGCAAATGCTGCTGTCTCGGGATGAAGTTTATGCGTGAGTATGGGGTGAAGATGCTTATCCCCTCAGGGTATCTGTCAACCATAAACGAAAAATGCACCCTGTGCGGTAAATGTTTTAAGGCTTGCCAATTCGAAGCGATAGAGCTGAAAGAAAACGGAGATAAAAAGGTCTATAGGGTAAACCATGCCAAATGTTTCGGCTGCGGTATATGCGAGGGAGCCTGCGAATATGAGGCCATATCAATAACATTGGCCCCTGAGAAAGGGATTCCTCTAAACATAGAGGCCTTAGCGGGAAAACCTGAGGAGTGGAATGTCGATGAAGAAAAAGATGATAGCCCCAATATTTGTCTCTGTCATAGACCTACGTTACGGCTCGGCCGCCATCGGCTGGTCTATATCGGAAGGGATGGTTAAGGTTTCAAGGATATTCCTCTTTGGACCGGGAGTTTCAGCCGATAAGGATATAGGGGAGATATTCCCCGATTCTCCCCTCTCATCCTGCCGAGATGTTGAAGAGATTGGAAACGCTATAGAAGGCTTTTTAAACGGCCAAGATATAAAATTCAGCCTCAGTCGGCTCAACCTCGATTGCCTAACCCCCTTCCAAAGGAAGGTCTTAACGGAGGTTGTCTTTAAAATAAAATGGGGCTCGGTAATGACCTACAAAGGTGTGGCCGAAAAGATTGGGCTTAAAAATGGGGCCAGAGCCGTAGCCGGCGCGGTAGCTGCCAACCCCTTCCCCATCATCATCCCCTGCCACCGGGTTATCCACTCCGATGGGAAAACTGGGGGATATTTGGGGGGAGAGGAGATGAAAACCCAACTCCTCAGGATGGAAGGGATAGAAATTGATGATAGGGGAAAAATTAATCCCTAACTAACCGGCCAGGTAATCGTCAGTTACGTCGATAATCCCCTCCGGCCTGATTTCAACAACCCTGTTGGCCACGGTCGATACAAACTGATAATCATGAGAGGCAAATAACACCACCTCCGGAAAATTAATCAGGCCGTTATTCAAGGCGGTGATTGACTCAAGGTCGAGATGGTTGGTCGGTTCATCAAAAATAAGGACGTTGGCACCGGAGAGCATCATCTTAGAGAGCATGCAGCGTACCCGCTCTCCCCCCGAGAGGAAAGAGGTCTTTTTTGTCGCCTCCTCTCCCGAAAAAAGCATTTTCCCCAGGAACCCGCGTATAAAATTCTCACTTTCATTGGAAGGGGCATACTGACGGAGCCAGCCGATAAGATCAAGATCCCCATTGTTGAAATAGTCATTATTCTCTTTTGGGAAATAGGATCTGCTGATGGTCACCCCCCAGTTAAAGCTTCCTTTGTCCGGCTCAAGCTCCCCAGCCAGAATCTGAAATAGGGTCGTTTTGGCCAGGCTGTTATAACCGGCAAAGGCAATCTTTTCCCCCTTATTGATTGTAAATGTGAGATTCTCAAACATCGAAACCCCCTCAATTTCCTTGGAAAGCCCCTTAAGCTCCAGAATAATGTTGCCGCAGGGGCGGTCAGGCTTAAAGGCGATATGCGGATATTTTCTGGAGGAATGCGGCATCTCTTCAATGGTCAACTTTTCAAGCTGTTTTTTACGTGAGGTGGCCTGTTTCGATTTAGAGGCGTTGGCACTAAAGCGCTGAATAAATTCCTTCAGCTCCTCTGCCTTGGCCGTAGCCTTTTTATTCTCTGTTTCTTTCTGGCGCAGATTAAGCTGACTGGCCTGATACCAGAAGTCATAGTTGCCGACATAGACCTGTATCTTTCCATAGTCGATGTCGGCCATATGAGTACAGACCTGGTTTAAGAAATGCCTGTCATGGGAGACAATAATTACCGTATTATTGAAGCGGGAGAGAAAATCCTCTAACCATTTAATACTCTTCAGATCCAGCTGGTTGGTCGGCTCATCCAGAAGAAGTATATCCGGGTTGCCGAATAGGGCCTGGGCCAGCAGCACCCGCACCTTATTGCTCCCTTCGAGGTTCTTCATCGTCTCGTAACAGATCTCTTCCGGGATACCAAGATTGTTTAAGAGCACAGCAGCCTCTGTCTCCGCCTCATAACCGTTTATCTCTCCGAACCTGGCTTCCAGCTCTCCTGAACGGATACCGTCTTCTTCAGTAAAATTAGTTTTGGCATAGATGGCATCACGCTCAACCATTACCTCATAAAGCTCCTTGTGCCCCATGATTACAGTTTCCAAAACAGTATATTCATCAAAGGCAAACTGGTCCTGATTGAGTACTGCAAGGCGCTGTCTCGGCCCGATGGTAATTGTCCCCCGATCAGGATCAAGCTGGCCTGACAAGATTTTCAGAAAGGTTGACTTGCCGGCACCGTTTGCCCCAATCAGTCCATAGCAGTTGCCTGGGGTAAACTTTATATTAACGTCATTGAATAAGACCCTCTTCCCATATGAGAGGGCAATATTTGCAGCTGTTATCATTTTTATATGTCCTTATAATAAATAAAAACCACCGGGGAAACCCCGGCGGCACAGAGTATTTTATTGCTTTAAGTAATAAGCAGAAACTTCGACTGAAACGAACGATGCTTTGAAAACAACGAGGTTAACGAAAAAAGTCTGAAGGGAAATTTGCTTTCACTCTACAAAATGTTAAGGAACATCATACATTATTATGCAGATATTCACAGATAAAAAAATTAAAAGTTTAATATCCCCGCCCCCCCAAGCGCCCTTTCTTGGACGGGGCAAGAAAGGGAGAAGAAAAAGAAGGAATGCGAAGCTATACAGGCACCTGTATAATAAAAAAATGGATAAACTTACAGATATAGAAAATAAAGTTATGAGGGAAGAGCGTCTCTCCTTTGAGGATGGACTGAGGCTATTTAAGTCTAACGACCTTCTGACCATAGGGCGTCTGGCCAATATTGTCCGTGAGCGGAAGAATGGAGATATGGCTTACTTCATCTCCAACCGACATCTCAACTACAGTAATATATGTGTCAATAATTGCCGCTTCTGTGCCTTCAGGAAATCTAAAGGGGAAGAGGGGGCCTACAGTATGCGCATCAAAGATATTGAGCAATTTGCCGAATCTATAGATAGTACAGACTTCAGCGAACTCCATGTGGTCGGGTCGCTCGAACCAGATTTTACCTTTCAATACTATATAGACCTCCTATCTACCCTAAGCCATCTCTTCCCCGGAGTCCATATTCAGGCCTTCACGGCGGTTGAGATTGCCCATATAGCCAAAATGGGGAATATGCCGGTTAAGGATGCCTTGGAAAAACTTATAGATGCCGGACTCGGTTCTCTCCCCGGAGGAGGGGCGGAGATATTCAACGAGGCAACTAGGGCCAAGATATGCCCCGATAAGATATCGGGAAACGAATGGCTTGATATTATGAAAACAGCCCACAGCCTCGGGCTAAAGAGCAATGCCACCATGCTCTATGGGCATATAGAGACCCTCAAAGACCGTGTCGACCATCTTATTAGATTAAGAGAAACACAGGACGAAAGCGGCGGATTCCTGGCCTTCATCCCCCTGGCCTTTCACCCGGCCAATACGGAATACAGTTCTATGTCGAGAACCAGCGGGATAGACGACCTGAAGATGATTGCCATATCAAGACTGATGCTCGACAACTTCCCCCATATCAAGGCCTTCTGGATTATGATTGGCCCCAAACTATCGCAGATATCCCTCTCCTTCGGAGGGGATGATATAGATGGAACGGTAATTGAAGAGAAGATTACCCACGCTGCCGGCGCTGATACGGAACGGGGACTGACCAGAGAAAGATTGATTGGGATGATAAGGGAGGCGGGGAGAGTCCCGGTTGAGAGGGGAACCCTCTATGACCATATAAAGGTGTGGGTCTAGTATGGAAAAAGAGAGTATAAGATTGGGGTGTCACAACTTCCTCAACATCAGGCCTATCACCTACCCCCTGACAGAGGGGCTGATAGAGCACCCCTTCAAGATTATCTGGGATAACAAACCGGCCCATATTGCCGATATGCTCGACAAGGGAGCATTGGATATCGCCATAATCCCATCCATAGAGTATGCCAAAAACAGCAGGTTGCTCATTTTGCCCAATCTCTCCATCTCATCTATCGGTATGACCAGAACGGTTCTCCTCTTCAGCCGTAAAGAATTGAAGAAAATTAAAACCATTGCGGTAGATACAGGGTCACGCACATCGGTAGCCATGCTAAAGATTCTCTGCCTCGACCGCTTCGGGATAGACCCAAGACTTGTCCCTACCGAACCTGACATGGAGGGGATGTTAAAAGAATGCGATGCGGGACTCATAATCGGTGACAATGCATTTAAGGTAGAGAAGCTGAAGGATAGCTGTCTCCTCCTCGACCTTGGGGCGGAGTGGTTTATCCATACCGGACGCCCCTTTGTCCACGCCCTATTCGTCTCCAAGAGAGACATAGAAGGTGCCTCCCTGCTCCTTGAAGATGCCAAGAGGATAGGTTTGGCCAAGGCGGAGAATATTGCCGAGGTAGAATCTAAACGGTTATCGATAGATAAGAAGAGCTGCCTTGAATATCTGACCAAAAGAATCTCCTACAACCTTGGGGAGAAAGAGATAGATGGTCTCCGCTTCTTCTACCAAAATGCGGCCAAACATGGCCTGATAACCAAAGTCCCGGAGATTAGATTTGCCGATTAAAGAGATAATAGCCAAGTCACTGGATGGGGAAGAACTATCCCTTGAGGAGGGGATTACCCTCTTCGAATCGAAGGATATCATCACCCTGGGGGAAGGGGCAGCCAAGCTGGCCGCCCAAAAACATACTGACAATATAGTGACCTATATAGTCGACCGGAACATCAATTACACCAATGTCTGCGAATCAAAATGCCTCTTCTGCGCCTTCTATAAAGATGAGGAGGGGGAAGGTGGATATATCATCAGCAAGGATGAGCTAGCCGCCAAGATAATAGAGACAAAGGAACTGGGGGGGATTCAGATACTCCTTCAAGGGGGGTTAAATAAGGCGCTAAAGATAGAGTTTTATGAAGACCTCCTAAAATTTATAAAATCATTTGATACACATATCCACGCCTTCTCCCCCCCTGAGATTGCCTTTATCGCCCAAAACTCCGGGCTATCTGTCTATGACCTTTTGACCAGACTCAAAGAGGCGGGACTCGGCTCAATCCCCGGCGGAGGGGCGGAGATTCTGGTGGATGAGATTAGGGGAGAAATAAGCCCGGGTAAATGCAGTTCCGGGGAATGGCTGGATATAATGGAGGAGGCCCACAAACTTGGCCTCAGGACAACCGCCACCATGATGTATGGACACATAGAGACCTACGCCCAAAGGGTAGAGCACCTTTTAAAACTAAGAAAACTGCAGGCCAGGACAGAAGGGTTTACCGCCTTCATCCCCTGGTCTTTTCAAGAGAAGAACTCAAAACTTGCATCATCCGGTTCTTCCGGCTTTGATTACCTAAAAACGGTAGCCGTATCGAGACTTATTCTCAACAACTTTGATAACCTTCAGGCCTCCTGGGTAACCCAGGGGGGGAAGGTGGCCCAGATAGCCCTCCTCTTCGGGGCCAATGATATGGGGAGTACCATGATAGAGGAGAATGTGGTGGCCGCCGCCGGGGTGGCCAACACAATTACCGAGGAAGAAATAAGAGGAATAATCAAAGAAGCCGGTTTCATTCCCTCCCGCCGAAACACCTTCTACAAAAAAATAGACTGACCACGAAAAGAGAGAGGTACAGAGTTTAATTTCCTGTCATTCCCCGACCCCCGATTACAATCTTCGAGGGCATGTTTAATCCCCCAATCAAGTTGGGGGACGGAATCCAGAGATTATCTCTTATTTTCTAGTCTCCTGTCTCATAAATAACTTTACACAGTTTTGTCATTCCCCGCCCCCCCTTGTCATTCTCTGGCTTGACCAGAGAATCCAGAAAAAACAAGAACTGGATTCCGCATCAAGTGCGGAATGACATAAAGGAGGTGCGGAATGACACTTCATAAAGTGTAAAGAAATATTACAGACAGGACACTAGATTCCCCAGTCAATCCCCCGGTCGAGCCGGAGGAGGGAAATGACATCCTTTGCTGTGAGAACAGCTGACTTGATTAAGCAAACTCCCCCTTTAGAAAAGGGGGATACAGGGGGATTTGAAAGATTTTATCTGTTACTTGGCCTCTGGAGTAGCAGCCGGAGCCTCCTTAGGGGCAGCATCCTGAGCTATGGGCTGATTGAGGATAACGCTGCTGCTCTTCTTTTTTGAAGAAAGCGTGGCCAAGAAGAGGGAGGTCAGCATGAACAAGATCGCTGTGGCGGTTGTCATTTTCCCAAGAAAAGATTGCGGGCCTCTTGAGCCGAAGAGGGTCTGGCTGGAACCGCCCCCAAAGGCCGCCCCGATATCAGAACCTTTACCGGCCTGGAGAAGGACAACAATAATAATGGTAAAACAAACCCCAATGTGCAGTGCTAACATCGCCGAATACATAAAAACAACTCCTTTTCTATTATCGTAATAAAACTAACAACCTATCTGTTTAAAGCCGATTTGGCTATGGAGATAAACGAATCTGCATCGAGGCTCGCCCCCCCAACCAAGACACCGTCGATATCTTCCTTGGAGAGCAATTCATTCGAATTTGAAGGTTTAACACTCCCACCATACAATATATTTATTTTTTTGGCAAGTGCCGCGCCAAAGAGGTCAGTCAAAAGTGAGCGGATATAGGCATGCATCTCGTTGGCCTCGTCTGAGGTGGCGGTTTTACCTGTCCCTATGGCCCAAATCGGTTCGTAGGCAATAATTATTTTTGAGGCGGCCGAGTTATCAAACCCCTTAAATCCATTGACTATTTGTCCCTTTATTATATCCTTGGCCCTCCCCGCTTCCCGCTGTTCAAGGGTCTCCCCCACACAGACTATCGGGAGGAGTCCGGCTGAAAAGGCGGCCGATATCTTCTTATTAACCATCTCATCAGTCTCACCAAAGAATTGTCTCCGCTCAGAATGACCTATGATGACATGGCTACAGCCTATCTCGCCCAACATGTCAGCGGATATTTCACCCGTATAGGCTCCCGATTTTTCCCAAAAGATATTTTGACCGGCAACCTTTATAGGAGAATCCTTGACCGTAGAACAAACCGCCGCCAAAGAGGTAAATGGGGGGGCAATGACAATGTCAACACCATCAAGCCCCTTCCCCAGCCCTACTATAGCCTTGGTCAACTCAACCCCCTCGGAGGAGGTTTTATTCATCTTCCAGTTTCCCGCTATAATAGGCCGTCTCATCCTATATTTCCTCCCTGTCGTTCAAGGCCTCTATGCCGGGGAGATGGTTTCCTTCGAGCAGTTCCAAGAATGCGCCTCCCCCTGTTGAGATATATGATATTCGATCCGCCTCCCCCCCTTTATAGACCGCCACGTCGGTATCCCCGCCGCCGACGATGGTCAAAGCGTAAGAATCGGCCACATCATGGACCATCCGCATGGTTCCTCGGCTGAAGGGGTCCATTTCGAACACCCCCATCGGGCCGTTCCATATAATTGTTTTGGCATTGCCGAGAACCTCCCTGAAGAGGGTAGTCGAAGCCGGGCCGATATCCAGCCCTATCCAACTGCCTGGTATCTCCTGAGCAGGAACAACCTTGGTCTCCGCCTCAATATCCATCTTCTCGGCTACCACAAAATCTACGGGGAGATAAAACTTTATCCCCCGCTCCTTGGCGGCAGCCATAATCTTCTTAACCTCCTCTATCATAGATTCATCCACTATAGAGTTACCTACTTCATAACCGAGGGCCTTAAGGAAGGTGAAGGCCAGCCCGCCACCGACAATAATCTTATCGACCTTCTTCATCAGGTTATGCATAACCATAATCTTCCCCGCTGTCTTGGTTCCCCCCAATATGGCTACAGATGGATGGGCAGGATTAGAGACAGCCTTATCAAAATACTCTATCTCCTTCTTCATCAGAAAACCGGCCACGGCGAATTTAACAAACTTGGTAATCCCCTCGGTAGAGGCGTGGGCGCGGTGGGCCGCTCCAAAGGCATCATTCACAAAAACATCTGCATAGGAGGCGAGTTTTTTGGCAAAGCCCTCGTCGTTGGCCTCTTCTTCGGGATGAAAACGAAGATTTTCGAGAAGAAGAATATCTCCATTCACCATCTGCCCTACCATCTTATCGACCTCAGGGCCGATACAATCGGGGGCCAGAAATACATTCTTGCCGATAAGCCTGGTGAGGCGTTTAACGATAAGCTTCATGCTCAGTTTAGGGTCGGCCTTGCCTTTGGGGCGGCCAATATGAGAGGCGATTATAACCTTGGCCCCTTCATCTATGGCATGATTTATGGTCGGGAGAGCGGCCTTGATACGTATATCACTGGTGATATTTCCGAACTGATCGAGGGGGACATTGAAGTCAACACGGATAAAACAGCGTTTTCCTTTTATGGCCACATCAGAGATAACTAATTTATTCAATCAAACCTCCACTTTTATTTATAGTAACGGTAAAAATAAAATTACAACCCCCTCAAGTCCCCCTTAACAAAGGGGGATAAAGGGGGATTTATTAACGCCTTCACCATAAGATAAAGACTACAAGCCCTTTTTAGCAATGTGACGAATAAGATCGAGAACTCTGTTTGAGTAACCCCACTCATTGTCATACCAGGCAATTACCTTAAGCATCCTCTTTCCAACCATCTTGGTGCAGAGACCATCAACGGTTGAGGAATCTGGGTTGCCGGCAAAGTCGACCGAGACCAGCGGAAGATTGGTAAACCCAAGTATCCCCTTCAGGGGGCCCTCGGAGGCCTTCTTAAGGGCGGCATTAACCTCTTCGGCCGTGGTATCCTTTTCAAGCTCGGCCACCAAATCCACCATAGAGACATTCGGGGTAGGAACCCTGACCGCCATACCGTCCAGCTTCCCTTTAAGGGCCGGCAGAACAAGCGAAACCGCCTTAGCCGCTCCGGTTGTGGTCGGTATCATCGACAAAGCCGCCGCTCTGGCCCTGCGTAGGTCCTTATGGGGAAGATCGAGTATCTTCTGGTCGTTGGTGTAGGAATGAATGGTTGTCATAAAGCCGGTCTTAATTCCATACTCATCAAGGAGAACCTTGGCCACCGGAGCCAGACAGTTGGTTGTACATGAGGCATTCGAAATAATATTATGTTTGACGGGATCATAGCTTCCCTCGTTAACCCCCATAACGATAGTGATATCCTCATCGGTGGCCGGGGCAGATATGACAACCTTCTTGCCCCCTGCCTTAAGATGTTTGGCGGCCCCTTCCCTTTTGCTGAACAGACCTGTCGATTCGATAACAATATCAACCCCCATAGCACCCCACGGAATCTGCTCCGGGTCTCTCACGGCAGTTATCTTGGAAGTTTTCCCGCCGACCGTTATACCGCCGGCACAGGAGGTACAGACCTCCTCAAGGTTTCCCATAATAGAATCATATTTCAGAAGATGGGCCAAGGTCTTCTCATCGGTAATATCGTTTATGGCCACGATATCGAGATTGGGGTCCCCCATGGCCGCCCTATATATATTTCTTCCTATCCTGCCGAAACCGTTTATACCGATTTTGATAGCCATAACAGATGCTCCTCTATTAAGTAGGTTTAAAGATGTTCAGGTAAAATACCGTTCTAAAGCCGTAATTATATACCCAAAAGGGGTATTTTGCACAACCCCTTTTAAGAGTCCCCCTCTGCGACTTGCAATTATTGGGGCTTATATTCAGCAAGTCTTTTGGAGAGAGAAAAATAAGTAATTAGTAAGCGCCCAATATGGGTAGATGTTATAATCTTCTCTATGAAAAAAATAGCTATATACACAGATGGCGCCTGTCGGGGAAACCCAGGGCCGGGGGGATACGCCGCTATCCTCAAAGATGGTGAAAAGGTAAAGAAAATAAAGGGAGCCGACAAGGGAACCACCAATAACCGGATGGA
>JAHJSF010000017.1 GCA_018830405.1 Nitrospinota bacterium
ACCATGATAATACTGTTGTAGTGAAAAAGTTGGTGCTTATTCTTTTAATCATGGGGCTGGGCATAACGATGGCCAATGCTATGCCAGATGGGGGGAAATAGAGGTATTAAAACCATAGCACTATAGAAAGAAGAGAGAGATATGAAGATGAGAGACATGGTTAAAAAGAAGGTATTGCTGCTGTCGATACTCTTTGTCGGCTTGGCCGCCTTGGGGGTTAGCAGATACGCTACCGCAAATAGTATTGCAGGGAAGAATGCGCCCGAATTTACCATAGCCAACGCTAATGGTGAAAATATCTCTCTTTCTTCGTTAAATAACAGACCAATTCTCCTCTTGATTGCCGATGATAGTGAGAGCTCGCAGGAGCATCTTTCCCAAATATCAGAGATGTATGACCACTATTCGGCCAGCGAACTGAAGATTGTCCCTATAGTAAGTGGTGTTGATCAATCGAGGGCAGACGAGATTAGGGACGATCTGTGGCTCCCCTATCAGATATATGGAGACCCTTCCGGAGAGATATCTAAGCTTTATGGGATCGAGAAGTTTCCTCAGGCGGTAATAATAGATAACGGCCATATCATCCGATATGTCGGGGATTATACCGGCAAGGATGATATGACTAAAAGGCTCTTCAAATGGATGGATGAGAAGGTCTTTATGATAACTGCCAGACAGTGGGAATATGAACCGAATATCATAGAGGTTAATAAGGGGGATAGGGTACTGATTCAGCTACGGTCTGAGGATGTAACCCATGGGATGTACATAGACGGATATGAAAAGTTTGTCACTGCCTATAGGGATGTAAATGGGGAACTGATAACCGGAGAAGCTGACCATGAAAACCATCATATTCAGCCGGGGATGTTGGGGGTGGCAAAATTCACCGCCGACAAGGGGGGGCGGTTTGATATAAGATGCGCCTCAACCTGCGGCCCTTTCCATCCTTACATGAAGGGGAGACTTAAGGTAGCACCAAATACGATCTATCATATGTCGTTGTTCCTTACAGCCCTTGTGTCCATCTTCTCCATATACCTTTTCTCCAAGGAGAAGAACAGAACCAGAATATTGGGGCTGATGCCTATGGAATGGCGTTTTGACCTGACACAGTACTCAATAGTAAGAAAGTTAACCAAGAGCCGCTGGGTTCCCTTTATCTTCATTCTGACAAATATATTTTTCTTCACCGTTATCCTGGTAGCAGACTACACGGGGGGAGTATCGGCCGGAAACTACAATTTTGGAATCATGTTCGTCTGGATACTCTGGTATGCCCTCCTGATGATAGTCTTGGTGCCGGTATTCTCCAGGGTATGGTGCATGACCTGCCCCCTCCCCTTCTTCGGAGACTGGTTTCAGCGCTCAGGCCTGTTAAAGGTTAGGAGTAAACTGTTGGGGCTTAACAAAAAGTTTCCCAAGGCCCTTAGAAATATGTGGCTGGTGAATATTATATTCATCGGAACCACCTACGCCAATGGGTATCTTACCACCAGGCCGATCGCCTCCTTCATTATGTATGCAATCATCATCGTATTGGCCACCGTCACCGGCATGGTCTATGAAAAGAGGACATTTTGCCTCTACATCTGCCCCGTGGGGGGATTCCAAGGGTTGTATTCCAATATGGCCATGACCGAGATAAGGGCCAAGGATAAGGAGATATGCAAAAATCATAAGCAGAAGACATGCTACATCGGCAATGAAGATGGTTACGGCTGCCCCTGGTTGTTAACCCCCTTCAACCTAGATAGGAACACCTATTGCGGCATGTGTCTTGAGTGTTTCAAAACCTGTCCCTACGACAATATGGTCATAAATCTTCGCCCACCCGGAGTAGATGTTTTGGTGGATAATAAGAGGGGACTGGATGAATCGTGGAAATCATTCATCATGATCGGCTGTGCCATCGTCTTTTTTGTATTCATGAATGGTCCTTGGGGAGCACTAAAGGGGTGGCAGAATGCTAACACCTGGTCAGGATATGCCAAATATGTCCTGAGCCACTCGATCTTCACCCTTTTGATTTTGCCATTTTCGTACGGGGTATTTGTATATATATCAAAGGCAATCAGTGGAGTTAAGGATATATCTTACAAAAAACTCTTTGTAAATTATTCTTACTGCACCCTGCCGTTAGGACTGATGTTATGGATAGCCTTCAGCCTGGGCTTCCTACTCCCAAACGGTTCCTACCTTATCCATGTAGCCTCGGATCCGTTTGCTTGGGGGTGGAACCTATTCGGTACGGCTGGATTCCAATGGACACCATTCCTTACTTGGCTACTCCCATATCTACAGGTCGCCTCACTCCTATTCGGTCTGGCATTTTCGATAGACCTTGGTATAAAGCTTTCGAGGCAGATGTTTGAGAATAAGAAGGAGGCTATGGTCAACTTCTTGCCGATAGGCCTTTACCTGGGACTATTTACGGCCTTACTAATTAATATGTTCTTAGGATAGGAGAAAAAATGAAACACTCAAAATTAATTCGGGAGGTTATTGCCATAATCTTGGTTCTATTGGCCACCATAGTGACGGCCAAAGCGATATTTGAATATGAAGACCATTTGGTTAAAAAAAGAGGTGCTATAGAGATTACGCCTACCAACAATTTTGGTTGGAACCCTGGTGTAATAAGGGTCAAGAAGGGAGAATTGGTCAAGATCAGGGTTAACAACACCTCCGCCGTATCACACGGTTTTGCCATTCCCGGGCTGGGGGTAGAGGCCAAACCGATCTATCCGGGACATAATGAGATGTTTGAGTTTACCCCAACGAAAACAGGGGAATTTGCCTTTAATTGTGCCGTTGTCTGCGACAGGAATTTGCATATGAATATGACAGGAAAAATCATAGTCGAGTAATACCATGTTGGATAAAGTCAAAAGCAATAAACGGGATATCAGAGATAGGGGAGGAAGGAGTAATATTCTAAGCCTCTACCTGGCCGACCTGGAAAAGAGAAAACATATGAGAGGTGGAAAGGGGTCAAGCCCCTCTCACTATAAGGGGAAAAACTCAGATACTAATATGTTTGAAGAGAATCTCTCCTTAGTCGCCTCTATCGCCAATAGGTATAGAGGCAGGGGGCTGGCTTACCTAGACCTGATCCAAGAGGGAAACATAGGGCTGTTAAAGATGCAAAATAGATTGGGAGAAGACATCAGCAACAACTCCTACACCTACGCCAGCTACTGGATACATCAGGCAATGACTCGGGCCATTGACGAGCAGGGACACATGATTAGGGTTCCCCTAAACATCGCAGGAAAAATGAA
>JAHJSF010000110.1 GCA_018830405.1 Nitrospinota bacterium
GTAACCCTTTTTATCGTCATTCCGCACTTGATGCGGAATCCAGAAAGTCAATAAAATCAAGGGCTATGGATTGCCCGGTCAAGCCGGGCAATGACAAAACAGACATTGCGACACAGTCTCTGCGGGGGAGGACAAAGAAGAGGGGGGAGATTTTATAATCACAACCCACTCTATATTTCCATCTCCCAGTTTTCAAATCCCCCCTCACCCCCCTTTTCTAAAGGGGGAATTTATTTGTTTTTTTCTCCCCTCCACTAATGGACAAGATGTTTTATTAACAGAGTCGAAAGACCGAGAAGGGCAAAAAACCCGAGGCAGTCGGTAAATGTTGTTAGAAATACGGCTGATGAGGCGGCCGGGTCTATCTTAACCTTCTTAAGAATAATAGGGATAAGGACACCAAAGAGGGTACCTATAAATACGTTAAGAAACATGGTCGCAAATATAATCATTGTGAAAATAATATTTTTCTTCCAAACATAGGCGACTGCAGCGGTAAGGACGCCGGTAATAAGACCGCTTAGGGCGCCTGCCAAGGCCGCATTATAAACCGCCTTCCTCCCATTCCCCGCATCCAATTCACCAAGGGCTATCCCCCTTATAGTTACAGCCAGCGCCTGAGAACCGGCTATGCCCCCCATTCCGGCTATAATCGGCATAAAGGCAGCCAGTACAACAAATGAACTGATAGCATCCCCAAAATAACCGACTATAGAGGCGGCCATAACCGCCGTAATGAGGTTAAAGACAAGCCAGGGAAATCTCAATTGAACCGATTGCACGGGGGGATCAAATATGTGTTCATCCCTATATATACCGGCTATTTTTAGCATATCCTCTGATGCCTCTTCATCTATAACGTCAACTATGTCGTCAACTAGGATACGTCCTAAAAGACGGTTATCATCATCCACAACCGCGGCCGAGATGATGTCGTACTTCTCAAATATACGGGCAACCTCTTCCTGATCCATATGGACATTAACTGTAACAACACTCTTGTCCATAAAAGCGGCTATCGGGGTAGTCGGTTTGTGGAGAAGTAGGTTGGCAATAGGGGTTGAACCGACAAGAACACCGTCGGCATTAACAATGTAGACATTATGGATATCGCCCACCTCTCCAATATCTTCCGCTTCGGCTATAAACTTAACGACTACATCCTCAACCAGCATCCCCTCACGGACGGAAAATATCTCGGTCTGCATAATACCACCCGCAGATTCCGGGTCATATTTCAATATCCTTCTCAACTCTTCCGAATCGTCCTCGTCCAGCTCTTTCAGAAGATTATCGACATCCTCATCAGGCAGGTCTCTTATAAGATTGGCAGCATCATCCGAGTTCATCTCCTCAACGATATCGGCCAACTTTTCAGTAGTAATATCTTCGAGGATATATTCTCTCGTTTGGTCATCCATCTCAACGATAACCTCGGAGGCCAGGTCGGAATTTAAACGGTTAAATATCTCTTTCTTCTTATCGTCGCTAAGCTGCTCGATAATATCGGCAATGTCGGCCGGATGCAGGCTGGAGAATATCTCCTGAGCCGACTCCTTATGGTCATTTATAAATTTTTTAAAATCGTCTATAGTATTTTCCATCACCAAAAACCTAACATTGCCATCATAAAGTTTGTTAAACGAATACCCCCAAAAAGAGGGTAATTAACCCAATAATAACAGGGTTGTCCTAAAGTAATTGTTATATTTTATAGGATAAAATGGAGAGCTGCTAATAAAGAAACAAACGACAGAGCGACATAAATTTGTATACCTTCGTTTATCCTCGGCTCATCGTTACGGCGTATGCTTAATACGCCTCACTCCTCGCCTTCGTCGCGACTCAGTCTGCTTTTTTCTGTCGCCCTGTCTAATAAGGTTCTATAACGAAGATAGGTTGGTCATACTCAACCGGCTCGCGCTCTTGGACCAAGATATCGATCAAGCGAAACCTGTTTTCAGCCCTTACCTCATGTTTTAACCTCATAGACTCAATAAAACCAATAACCTGTCCCTTTTCGACAATATCCCCTCTCCCCATAGACTCACCGAAACGGAAGACCCCAACCATGCCTGAACGGACCATGTCTTTCTTCGGCACAGACCCCTTTTCAGGCTCTTCATCTTCCATTACCGTCTCAGGGTGAGGATTATTATCGGCCACATGGTTCCTCTTTATGGTAACCTTACCGAGATTACCCTCCCAGACAAACTCGGTCAGGGCGGTTCCCGAAAGGGTATCGCATATAGAAGACAATTGAGACAACCTATCACTCCCCGCAGAAACAACGGCCGAGGCGATGGCCGCGCCGGATAATTCTCCCGCCTCTCTCTTTTGGAAGAACTCAACAGCAACATCCGGGAAGAGAGAGTAGGTTATAACATCAAGCTCATCATATTTGAATCCCTTCTTGCTCAGGGCCTTCTCCGACTTGGCCAAGACCGGCTCAAGACGATCGGCCGGCCTGGTTGAGACATCAAGCTTCTTTACCCCGGCTATCTTCATAAGTTTCGGGTCAATCTCTCCCGGAGGTTTGCCATACAGGCCGCTTAGATAATCCTTTATCTCTCTCGGAATCAGCTTATATCTTTTACCCGATATGACATTGAATACCGCCTGTGTTCCGATTATCTGACTCATCGGCGTAACCAGGGGGGGCCAACCCATCTCCTTCCTTATCTTCGGTATCTCAAGCAAAACATCCTCAAAACGGTCTATGGCATTCTGCTGCTCAAGCTGCATAATCATATTGGAGACCATACCACCGGGGACCTGATGCTCAATAACCGAGACATCAATCATGCTCTGCTTCTTTCTCTGTAGTTGGCGCTTCTCTGATATCTTCTCAAAATACTCCGATATCTTATGTATCCTATTAAAATTTATATGACTCATACGATCTGTACCTCTAAAAATGGCTACCATAGTCTCAACAGCCGGTTGAGAGGTATAGAGGGCTAAAGGGGCGGCCGCGCAATCTATTATATCCACACCGGCTTCAACCGCCTTTACATAGGCCGCCGTAGCCATACCGCTGCTTGAGTGGCAGTGGAGCTGCAAGGGGAGTTTTACCTCCGCCTTAAGGGCCAAAACAAGATTGTAGGCATCGTAGGGGGTAAGGATGCCCGACATATCCTTTATATTTATACTCGTCGCCCCGGCATTATAGAGCTTCTTGCCGAATTCAATATACTTTTCAATGGTATGAATTGGGCTTCTGGTATAACAGATTGCCCCTTGGGCTCGTCCCCCATATTTAATAACAAACTCTATCGCCTTCTCAACGTTCCTGATATCGTTAAGGGCATCAAATATACGGAATATGTCTATTCCATGTTCCAAAGACTTCTGTATAAAAGCCTCAAGAAGGTCGTCAGGATAGTTTTTATAGCCGACTATATTCTGCCCCCTCAATAACATCTGGAGGGGTGTTCGAGTCATTTTCTCTTTTATCTTTTTAAGGCGAACCCAAGGGTCTTCATTAAGATAACGGAGGCAGACATCAAATGTAGCTCCCCCCCAGACTTCTACAGAATGATATCCGACCCTATCAATATCCTCGGCAATAGGCAGGATATCCTCGAGACGCATACGGGTAGCCCAGAGAGATTGGTGCCCATCCCTTAGCGTGGTGTCTGTAATCTTAATCGGTTTTTTTCTCTTATTTATCATCTTTAACCCTTTAGAGAGAACGGCAGCGAACTACGAATAGTAACAACTTAGGGAGAAAAAGTCAAGACCGGAAGAGGCATATATCAAGAGGATAAAAAAAGAAAGGCCTTATAATCCAACTTGTTACAAATATAGCGCGGGGGGACGAGATACCCGCAGGGTAACTATATCAGCTGCTGTAGGCGGAGTTTATTCGGATATATTCATAGGTCAGATCTGTAGTCAAAACTTCAGCCTCCCCCTTCCCTAAATTGAGGTTCAGGGTGATGGCAATATCTTTCTTCTTTAGGTATTTTTTTACTGATCCCTTGTCCGCTTGGCCGGTCGGTCTACCAGTGGAAATAATTGGGATTGTTCCAATCAACAGGTCAATTTTGTCAAAATAAACCTTGGCCTTGCAGCTACCGGCAGCCGATACAATCCGCCCCCAGTTTGGGTCTTCACCGAATATAGCCGTCTTGACTAAGCTTGAATTGGCAATTTTATTGGCAACCTCTAAGGCTGTCGCATCGGTCTCAGCCCCCTTGACCCCTATCTTAACAAACTTGGTTGCCCCTTCTCCGTCACGGATAATCTTCTCGGCCATATCGGCAGACAAAAACAGTAAGGCATCCTTAAAGAGATTATAATCCTTCCCCTTTTTATTGATAAGCCTGTTTTGGGCGGCTCCGTTGGCCAATATCATAGCGGTATCATTGGTGCTCATCTCCCCATCAACCGTTATTCGATTGAAGGTAAACTCCGCTGACTCAGCCAGGGCCTCTTTAAGAAGTGGTTGAGTAATGGCTACATCGGTGACAATAAAGGCTAGCATGGTGGCCATGTTAGGATTTATCATTCCCGAGCCTTTGGCCATAGCTGTTAAACGAACCTTTTGCCCCGCCACGGCAATATCAACGGTAGAACTTTTAGGGAAGGTATCGGTGGTCATAATCGCCTCGGCGGCCTCTGAAAAACAGGCCGGGCTTAAGGCCTGCAAACCTTTCTCTATTCCCTTCCGGACCTTATCCATGGGAAGGGGAACGCCTATAATGCCGGTAGATGAAACCGCCACCTCCCTCAATTTGCAACCTACCCTCTTGGCCACAATCGAGGCCATCTCCTTGGTGTCGGCTTTGCCTCTATCTCCGGTACAGGCGTTAGCGTTACCGCTATTAACGACTATAGCCCTACAGATACCATTTTTGGCAACGGATTGACTCCAGATTACAGGGGCGGCCTTAACACTGTTTTTGGTAAAAACACCGGCAACTGTAGCCGGAGTATATGAAATAATGAGGGCTATATCTTTCCTTCCAGTAGCCTTAATCCCTGAAGCAACACCTGAAAAGGTAAATCCCTTAACGGGTTTTCCCTCTTTTGACTTTTTCAAGGTAGGAAGCCTATCGATGTCATACCGGTCTCCTCCGGGAAACCGGCCATAATATTCATGTTCTGGACCGCCTGCCCGGCTGCACCTTTAACAAGATTATCTATGGCCGAAACTATTATAAGGCGGTTACTTCTTTCATCTATCTCGAAGCCGATATCGCAGAAATTTGTCCCGGCCACATTGGCCGTCCTCGGCAGATTACCCCGGCCAAGCAAACGAACAAACCGCTCATCCTTATACTTATCGGCATAACAGGCCTCAATATCAGCTATCGAGACATCGCTGCTCAATTCGGCATATATTGTACTCAAGATACCCCTCTTCATCGGAACAAGGTGAGGCGTAAAGGTAACTTTAACCTTATCTTTGGAGAAACAGCTCAAGACCTCCTCAATCTCCGGTGTATGACGATGCTTGGAGGCAATAGAATAGGCCCTGATATCCTCGCTGCATTCCATATACATATAGGAGGATTCAGCCTTTCGCCCTGCCCCTGATACCGCTGATTTTGAATCGGATATAATTCCAGAACTATTTATAAGGCCTGATTCAAGAAGAGGATAGAGGGGAAGAATAATGGAAGTTGGATAGCAACCAGGATTGGCTACAAGTGTAGCATCTTTAATTTTATGGCGATTTATTTCTGGCAGACCATAGACCGCTTCAGTCAAAAGTTCCTTGGCGGTATGCTTAATTTTGTACCACGATTCGTATGAGTCAGAGTCTTTGAGACGGAAATCGCCGCTAAGGTCGATAACCTTAACCCCACTCTTTAAAATGGGGGGAATGTAAGACATGGAAACGCCGTGCGGTAAGGCACAGAAGATCAAATCGCACCTATCCTCCAACGCTACATCGGACAGGCTCTCAAACTTGAGGTCAACTAATTTGGATAGATAGGGAAAGACACCTTTGGCCGAACGCCCGGCATATGTTTCAGATATAAGGGCGGAAATCTCCACCTTGGGATGATTCAGGAGGATTCTGAGTATCTCAAGGCCTGTATAACCACTAACCCCGGAGATAGCTATCCGCATCAAACTCTCCCCTGAAAAATAATTCCCGATATTAAGGGCTTGTAAAGAAATAACCTATACATTTTGACTTGCTCTTTGGCCGTTTTTCTTCGTTGCAAATTTTGCTTATAGTCGCAAGCTATTAGCTGCAATTCGCGCCTCGAAAAACATCAAAATAACTGCGTCAATTCTGTAAACCTTACTTCTTTGCCAGCCCTAACGTTTGGAGAACTGGAACTTCTTACGGGCACCCTTCTGACCGTACTTCTTTCTCTCCTTAATCCTGGCGTCTCTGGTAAGGAGACCTGCCCTCTTGAGAACCAACCTTAAGTTAGGATTAGCCTGAAGTATAGTATTAGAAATGGCGTGACGTATAGCACCAGCCTGTCCCATAAGACCACCACCAGCAACATTGACCTTAACATCATACTTCTTGTCCAACTCGGTCATTTCTAAAGGGTAGAGGGAATAGGACACTTCTGATTCACTGGAGAAATATTCGCTAATCTCCTTATTGTTAACCTTTACATCCCCTTTGCCTTCTAACATACACACCCTGGCTATAGAAGATTTTCGTTTTCCGGTACCTATAAATTTTTCAGTTTCCATAATCTCTTTCTTGAATTATTCTTTTTACAACTTAAACAGCAACACTCTCAGGCTTTTGAGACTCATGAGGGTGATTTGCATCCTTATATATCTTTAACCTGGTAATAACCTCACGGCTAAGCTTGTTCTTGGGAAGCATCCCCTTGACCGCATCATAGAGTATCCCCTCCGGCCCCTGTTCCATTCTATCCCCGGCTGTCTTAGACCTCAAACCACCCGGAAAACCACTATGCGTGTAATAAACCTTATCCTCAAGCTTGTTACCGGTAAGACGAACCTTAGAGGCATTGATAACTATAACATTATCGCCGGTGCAAACGTGCGGTGTGTAGTCTGTCCTGTTCTTCCCCCTCAGTATGTCGGCAATCCGAGTGGCCAACCGCCCCAAAATCTGCCCGTCGGCATCCAATACCACCCACTTTCTATCTACATCTTCACATTTTGCCATAAAAGTCTTCATCGCCAACCCCTATTCCTCAATTTTAAAAATAATAAACATTAAAACAACTCCCCCAAGCACAACAAATTAGAGGGGCAAAAACTGGTAGTCATGCCCAAAGCTCGGGGGCAAATATGGGATATACAAATTCCCAACCGGTCTCGTTCAATCAAATGTAGTATGCTAAGGGATATGTTCCTCTATGTCAAGCAAAATCACAGCTGCTGACCATTTTTGTTATCCCGCTTGGCATAATGGAAGATACCTCCGGCTAATATTACTATAAACCCTAAATAGGCTATAAAGAGACGACGGAAAATCATACCGGCCCTCTCCTTAAAGACAGAACTGGGAACATAAGAGACAACCTTCCAAACATATTCATCCGCCTCAAGGTTGCTGGCTGAATCGGCAAAGGCCTGGCCCGAACCGGTCGTAGTTCTCATCCCCTTTTTAATCGGATATACGGTATTAAAGGTAAAGAGCCCCTCCTCAGTACGCAATTGCCCTTTACTCTCGGCAAATATGGTTTTGGAGGCCTCAGGGAAATCATTCTTTATATTGGCTTCCTTA
>JAHJSF010000111.1 GCA_018830405.1 Nitrospinota bacterium
AACCGAGGAAGCGGTAGACTTTGAAACCTCGCTGACCGATGAAAAAGGGGAGGAGTTTAAGAATATGATTAAGTTATTTCCCTTACCGGATAATAAGATAAAAACTATTCATAACCGATTTAAATTCAAGAGCCTGTTTACCGATTACAAAAAGACACCATTTGATGGAAATGATATTTCGAGGGTCTATGTATTCAGTAAGTGATCTTTTAAGGGAGTAAATGATGGAAGAGTTTAATTTGGGGGGAAAGCCCTTTATTGAGCTACACAATCTTTTGAAGGCCATAGGCTGGTGCGAGAGCGGCGGCATGGCCAAGATGGCTATTGCCGAGGGGAATGTAAAGGTTGACGGAGAGGTGGAGCTGCGAAAGGGGTGTAAAATACGCATCGGGCAGGTTGTCACTTTGGGGGATATGTCGGTTAAGGTAATCTAATTCTTACCGGTTAGTCCCTGGCAACATTTTTAAACTTAAAAATATTATTATGTCCGAAAAACTTAAATCTATTATTAAAAAACGAATCCTTATCCTTGACGGGGGTATGGGAACCCTTATTCAGGCCAGGAACCTTACTGCCTCTGATTATGGGAGTGATGAGTATGAGGGATGTCCTGAGATGCTCAATATTACCCGTCCCGATGTTATTGCCGATATACACGAGGCCTACCTTAAAGCCGGGGCCGATATTATTGAGACCAACTCATTCGGCGGAACAGATATTGTCTTGGCCGAATATGGGTTGGCCGATAGACAGGATGAATTAAATATCGCCGCGGTCAAGGTTGCCAAAGAGGTTGCCCTTAAATATTTCACCCCTGATAAACCACGTTTTGTGGCCGGTTCTATGGGGCCGACCACCAAGTCCTTTTCCGTTATCGGCGGAATCACCTTTGACACCCTTGAGAATAGTTTCTACCGACAGGCCAAGTCACTTCTCTCGGCCGGAGCCGACATAATATTATTGGAAACGCAGCAGGATACGGTCAATGTTAAGGCGGGGCTGATTGGGATTAATCGGGCCAAAGAAGAACTTGGACTCGATACCCCGGTCATCCTATCCGCTACTATAGAGTCTACCGGGACAATGCTGGCCGGGCAGACCGTTGAGGCGCTCTATGCCTCGGTAGCCCATTTTGACTTATTTTCCATAGGATTTAACTGCGGTACAGGTCCAACCCATATGACCGATAATGTTCGCACCTTGTCAGGTATGAGTAACAACTATCTCAATCTCTGTCCCAATGCCGGTATGCCGACCAGCGAAGGGGGTTATGACCTCACCCCGGAGAAATTTGTAGCCGAGGTGGAGAAGTTTTACGCCAACGGCTGGATAAATATATCGGGGGGATGCTGCGGTACCACCCCGGCCCATATTGCTCTTTTGAGTCAGACGGCCGGAAAATATAAGCCGAGGGAGGTTAGCACCAAAAAAGGTTTTTACCTTTCAGGGATAGACTTCCTTGAGGTGACGGAGGATAGCCGCCCACTTATTGTGGGGGAAAGGGCTAATGTTATCGGTTCGCGTAAATTTAAGAGATTGATAGCCGAGGAGCAGTTTGAGGAGGCCTCCGAGGTAGCCGTTGGGCAGGTTAAAAAGGGGGCGCATGTAATTGATATCTGTCTCGGCAATCCCGACAGGGACGAGGTGGCTGATATGAAGTCCTTTATGCCCTACATCATTAAGAGGGTTAAGGTTCCCCTGATGCTTGACTCTACCAATCCCAAGGTAATCGAAGAGGGGCTAAAGTGGATACAGGGGAAGGCGGTTATAAATTCAATAAACCTTGAGGATGGGGAAAAGAGGTTTGAAGAAGTGCTTCCCCTCGTCAAGAGGCACGGAGCGGCCATTGTTGTCGGGACGATAGACGACGACCCGAAAGAGGGGATGGCCGTAACCAGAGCCAGGAAAATTGAGGTGGCCAAAAAATCTTATGATCTGCTAGTCAATAAATATAATATCCTCCCCGAAGATATAATATTTGACCCCCTTGTCTTTCCGGTCGGGACAGGGGACAAAAAATATGATGGTTCGGCCGAAGAGACCTTTGAGGGGCTACGGCTTATAAAAGAGACTTTACCCGAGGTGAGTACTATTTTAGGGGTTTCCAATGTTTCCTTTGGACTTCCTCTGGCCGGCAGGGAGGTCTTGAATGCTGTCTATCTCTACCACGCCACCAAGGCGGGGCTAGATTTTGCCATAGTCAATTCTGAAGGCCTAAAAAGGTATTCGACCATATCAGAGGAGGAACAGCTCCTAGCCGAAAATCTCCTCTTTTTTGAGGGGGAAGACCCGCTTGGCCGTTTTGTTGAGTTCTACAAGGACAAGAAGGTGGCCGAGGTGGTCAGGGATAAAAACCTCCCCGTTGAGCAGAGGCTGGCAGCTTCTGTTGTCGAGGGGAGCAAGGATGGACTGATAGATGACCTTAAAGAAATGCTCGATTCTATGTCGGCCATAGAGATAATTAATGGTCCACTTGTGAAAGGGATGGCAGAGGTTGGACGGCTCTTTAATGATAACCAACTGATAGTGGCCGAGGTGCTTCAATCGGCTGAGGTGATGAAGACAGCTGCCGATTACCTGAAGCCATTCATGGCTAAGGGGGAGAGCGCCACTAAGGGGAAGATGCTTCTGGCTACAGTTAAGGGGGATGTCCATGACGTTGGTAAAAACTTGGTCGATATTATCTTCTCTAACAATGGCTATGAGGTGATTGACCTTGGGATAAAGGTTCCTTCCGAGGTTATCATAGAGGCTCAGAGGAGAGAGAAGGCGGATGTTATAGGTCTGTCCGGGCTGTTGGTTAAATCCACCCTCCAGATGGCCGAGACGGTTAGCGACCTTGATGATGCAGGTATCGATGTTCCTGTTATTGGGGGAGGAGCCGCCCTGACCAGGGCCTTCACCGAGCAAAAGATGCAGCCGAGATATAAGGGGAAGGTTATCTACGCCAAAGACGCCATGGATGGACTGGCCAAACTGGATGCCATATTTAGAGACAAGGGGAAGGGAGATCCGGCCAAGGTTGTTGATAGGGTTGAGACAGATTCTCTTCCATCAAAAGAGGCGCATATCGCTTGTTCATGTGTCCCTAAACTTAAAAAGAAAATTGTAGATATTCCTTCAATCCCTTTTACCGAACTTAGGGTGAAAGATGATTACGATTTGGCCGAGGTCTTCTCATATATAAATCCGAAGATGTTCTATGGAAAACATCTGGGACTGAAAGGTGATGTCGCCAAGATGGTTGAAGAGGGGAATAAAAAGGCGATTGAACTCACCTCGGCCGTTAAAGAATTTCAGCAAGAGATTATCGCCAAAGGGCTTATAAAGGTTAAATCTGTCCTTAGGTTCTTCCCCGTTTCTTCAGAAGGGGAAACGATAACAATCTATGACCCAGCAGATAGTCAGAATATCTTAGAGGAGATAGAATTTCAGAGACAGCCTACAGGGGAGAGACTGTCTCTATCAGATTATCTTGCTACCAATGGGGACAATATGGCCATGTTTGCCGCTACAGCAGGGGAGGGGGTAGCTGCCATGGTCAAAGAATTTAAAGATAAGGGGGACTATTTGAAGTCTCATATAGTAGCTTCTTTGGCGATGGAGTCTGCCGAGGCAGCTGCCGAACTCCTCCATAAAGAGATACGGTCATTATGGGGAATAGCAGGCAGTGATGGAGCAACTCCTAAGGAACTCTTCAAGGGGAACTATAGGGGACAGAGGTATTCATTCGGTTATCCGGCCTGTCCTGATATTTCTGGGCAGGAGTATGTTTTTAGGCTTTTAGAGCCGGAACAGATAGGGATTCAGCTTACCGATGGGTTTATGATGGATCCGGAGGCATCGATATCGGCCATGGTCTTTCATCATCCGGGGGCTAAATATTTTAGTGTGAAGTAACCAAAGCGGGATAAATTCGTATTCCTTTGTTGCTCCTTGTCTCATCGTTACGACGTATGCTTAAATACGCCTCGCTCCTCGCCTGTGTCGCGCCTCGGACTACTTTTTTCTTCCGCTTTGTTAAAAATTAACCACGCCGCCTTGCTTTCATTTTGAAATCAACTCCGCATGAAAAAGCTTTTCTCCGGCTTCGTCGCGCCTCGGTCTAATTTGTTCTAACGCTCTGTATTATGAATGCGCTTTACCGTCTTGTTGTCATTTTGGCTTTTTATTCTTTAAGAAAAGAGTATTTGCAGGTTTGCCCCTAAGAATAGTATCCCAAGTATAGTTAGAAACAAACCAGAAAAAGCTTCAATTCCATATTCTATAAGCATAGACTCTTTACTCCTTTTTGAAATAGCAGTTAGAGATGTTTTTTTGCCTGCTATTGTGAGGGCTACAATGATTGATAAGGTAAAGGCCATTCCTATCGAAATAGTTATCCCCAGTACTATTCCGAGTGCAATTAAATCAATTGATAATGCAAAAAGCATTACCATTACAACGGCTGGGCAGGGGATAGAACCGATGGCAAGTGCCAGCAGTATCGGGCTATGGTGTTTCTCCGATTTAATTGTTTCATATAGGTCTTTTTCTGGATTACGCTTTTTTTTCAGTTTGTATATGGCATGAATAAATATAGCGATTCCTATAAGTGTAATAATGGTATAGCAAGATACTTGGGTTATGTTTGTGACTGTTTTAAGGTTTTGAGAAATGCTTGTTTTTAGGACAAAGCGTATTATCAGCACGAATAAAATGCCTGAAATACCATGAAACATACCCATACATGTACTGAAGACCATTCCCTGGAGCCATGAAGGATGTTTTGATAGTGTGTAGGAAATCGCAATAGCCTTCCCGTGTCCCGGCCCGGCGGCATGAAGTACTCCGTAGGTAAAAGCAATCATAATAAGCAAGAGCAATGGTTTTATATTGCCAGATGATTTAGCCTCTAACATCAGAGAAGACATTTTTGTTTTCAATTTATATTGCCATACGGCTATTTTTGGAAAAAAGTTACTGCCTATGATTTTCGTAACGGGAGAAGGCTCTTTTTCAATTCTTGCCTTGAAAGGGTTGGCGCGACATGCAAATGGAGCAGCAGAAAAAAATAGTAATAAGGTAAAAAGGATTATAGTTTTTTTCATTGTTTAATACGAAAAACCATAAACATCCCCCAAGGATTAACCTGCCCATAGTATATGGATGTTGATTTGTCTTCTTTAACATTTATTTTTACTTCAAATGCTTTAGAATTATTTAAAGATGCCAACCTATTGTTATCAAAGATGATGGTGCTGTAATACGAAGGGTCGTATGAATCAATAATTATATGCTGAAAGTCATTGGTAGCTGTGACAGAGCAGGGGATAAAGAAATTATATACCAACTTATTGTTATTTAGGCTGACTGAAAAGTTTTTGATTGATTTAATTTTAAAAACTTTGCCATCAATTTTTATAAAGGTGAAGTAACTGAAATCAGATAGGTTAGAGAATGCTTCTTTTTCTATTTGTATTACCTCGTTCTCTTCTAAAATCCCATTACTATTCTTGTCATAGTCACCTATTATCATGCTGGTGAACATTTCATCAAACTGCCAGTTAATGTTGAAGCCTTCAATACCTTGTTTGCCAAAAATTATTTCTATCTTTTGCTCAATGAAAACGTGGGGATGTGCTAAGGCGTGTTCACAAAGCGGCACCAGAAAGGTAAGGAGTATAGTTAATCTAATAATTATTTTTTTTGTCATGTATTGATTATACACCTCTCGTAAAAAATGGGAAAAGCCGCAGAGAAGAAATCTGAATTGCCTCTCCTTCCAACTATATTGATGTATACTAAGAAAGCATTATAAATGATCAATATTAGGACAAACCATGTCTACAGCGATTATTACAGGGGGTGCCGTTAGGCTGGGGAAGGAGTTTGCCCTTCATCTGGCCAAGGAGGGGTATAACGTCGCCATCCTCTACAATTCCTCTAAGAGGGAGGCGGAGGATACGCTGGCGGAGATAAAGGGTCTGGGGGTGACCGGCAAGGGATACCAGTTTGAGCTTAGAAATGTCGAAGGAATACCCTCCCTGATGAATGAGATTCTGCACGACTTTAAGGATGTCTCTATCCTTATAAACTCCGCTTCTATCTTTCCAAAGGCTTCTATTGCCGAAACAGAGATTAAGGATATGTATGAGGCGATGGATGTAAATCTTTTTGCCCCCTTTATTCTGATGCGTGAGTATTATCGTAAGGTGAAGAAGGGAAATATTATAAATATCCTGGATGAGAGGATAGCCACTAATTCCCCTACTAGGGCGGCCTATCTATTATCTAAGTCAGCGCTGGAGCGTTTGACCTATATGGCCGCCATAGAGTTTGCGCCGGACATCAGGGTGAATGGAATAGCCCCAGGGCTTATATTGCAGAAAGAGGGAGTGGATACTAAATATTTTGCCAAGAGGAGTAAGGATGTTCCGATGGGGAGGAGTGGGGGGGTAGATTCTCTCCTTACAGGGATTGATTATCTCCTCAACAATCAATTTGTAACGGGAGAAGTTCTTTATATAGATGGAGGGGAATCGAAGGGCTAATGCGAAGTCGCATTCAAACGCTAACTGCGTTGGCTTTGTTGTCAACTCCTTAACATACAACCCCCTTAACAAAGCTTGCTATATTGTGGAAAGGGTTTAAGCCATACTTTATGTAATAGGCTATACTCCGGAAAGAATTATAAATAAGTTGGTTAAAATTCAACCCGGAGAAAGGAGTACAGCCATGAAAGGATCTAACAC
>JAHJSF010000112.1 GCA_018830405.1 Nitrospinota bacterium
CGCCTAATATGGTGTCGTTACCGGCTCCGCCGTAAATGATGTTGTCTGCGTTACCTCCAGAAATATAGTCGTTCCCCTCATAACCGTAAATCAGGTCACCGCCGGTTGAACCGGAACCGCTTAAGTAGTCATCGCCGGCAGTGCCATATACTTTGTATCCAATGGCATCAAAGTCTGCCGGGGTCATGACACTCCCATTGGCAAACCTAAACTCTTCTACCCAGTAATAATTACCATTAAACCAGTTTTTTATTGCAAGGGTGTCGGTAATGCCGTTTATCTTGATGCGCAGGTTTTCACCCTCTTTTAAAAGCTCCAGATCGTTTTTGTTTATCCCTTCTCCAAACTCTACTATGTCAATGTTTCCTGCAGTTGTATTATCATAATCGATTATAATGTCGTTACCGCTGCCGATGCCAAAGCGGTAGGTATCGTTGCCGTTATCGTTGTTATAGTAGTAACTGATAGGGTAGTAACCTCCATACATAGTGTCATTACCGGCACCTCCATCAATTATGTCGTTTCCATAATCGCCTAATATGGTGTCGTTACCCGCTCCGCCGTAAATGATGTCATCTGCGTTACCTCCATAAATATAGTCGTTCCCCTCATAACCGTAGATCAGATCAGCACTATCTGTGCCTGTTAGGTAATCATTGCCGGCGGTGCCGCCTGTTACGCCAACAAGGTATCCAAACTCACGAGACTGTGATGCAAAGTGTTGCTGAAAACCAAAGAAGTCGGTTGGGGTGTTAGCCTGAAACCCCAGTATGGTTCTGGCAAATTCTCCGAGGCTCTGTTTCCCCGCCTCATAATTAATATCAAGCCGCCCCTCTATTTCGGCGATAACTGCGCTGAAATCACTTTTTACACTCTGCGTGTCCAAATCCCAGGTGTAACTAATCATCCCAAACAAATCCTTCATATGTGTCTGGGCCATTATTTGCGAGTAGCACATATCATAGAGACCCTTGTAGGCCTGGAATAGCGGTAAGACTGCGAGGGCATGCGGGTTTGGGCCCGTTGTCCCTATGTATGACTGTCCGAGGAACTTTTCCAACACCGATAGTTTCCTGGCATCTACCAAGCCCCCTCGGCTGTTTGGGTCGATTGTATCGCTTCCGGTCCATTTGAATAGGATTTGTTCCATAAGGGCGTTGCGGGTGTCCGTGTCGGTGGTTTCGATGAATTTAACAACCAGGGCCTTTAACTGTCCGCTCTCGTCTCTTATCATGGCCTGTTGAAGGTCATAGACATTGCCGTAGCCCTGCATGTCGGGGAGTGAGGAGATATCCCCTTCGGGGACGGGCAGGGTTTCGGTGGGTCTTGTGTCTCCGGTGTCTCTTTCAACAAGGAAGTTCCCCATCTGCAATAGAAACCCTTCCGTGGTTTCATAGGTCGCCGCGTGGGTCTGGATATTGCCGGAGGGGTGGGTGATGTTGGTGGTGGTGTAGGTAGTATTTAAGGATTTGATGCCGAGTTCCTCCATTGTATGAAGTTCGTCTGGTGTGCTGATGCCATCGCTGTTTGTATCCTGCCAAACCTTTAGTTCGGCAAAGGCAGTGTCGGCTGCATCAATCTTACCATCTCCGTTGTCATCCAAATCAGCCAGAGCCTGAAGTCCATCTGTGGCGATTGCCCCGCTTTTTAGAAGTGTATTATCCCCAAATAGTTCTCTTCCGTTATCAATCTTTCCGTTGTTATTGCGGTCAAGCACGAGGAGCCCGTCATCAGGGCTGGCCCAGCCGGTCTGTTCGGCAAAACCATTGGCATCATGGTCAAAATAAGCCCCGGCATCAACGCCGATTGTCTCAGTTCCATCTCCATCTAAATCGAGGATGAGGGGATCCCCAAATACTCTAGGTGGCCACGTACCAACGGCGGTGTTGAATAACTCTCTTGACTTATTCTCTATTAAACGACGCCCATCATATAGCATTTTTCCTAAAAATCCTATCTTGGTTGCCTCCTTATGAGCCGCAGCCGCCGGTACTCTATAATCTGATAATGACGGATCAACAGTAGGATCATAGTCAGTCAAATTCGTTATTAGTTGGATATCCGCTCTCGTTTTTTCTATAATTGCCTGTTCCTGAGTTATATCACCCCTTTCCAATCTAATTTCTGTATAACCATAGGCTATATCATGTGCCTCATAAATTTCATCCAGACCATCTTGCGGCGCGACACCTTCATTGTATTTGTATTCTTTCGCATTATCATCGTAGTACCAGTTACCGCTTGTATGATCAGGCCCACCATAATAGCCCCACTCTGTCCACGGAGGTAATCTCATATTTTAGTTCTCCTTTTCATTATCATGCGTTAACAAAATATATTATTCCTTTTCACTTATTTTACATTGCCTGCCATCGTTGATTGTTGTTTCAGCAGATCCGAGGGCACTTTAATTTCATGTAGTTCTGTTCCATCGCTCTTTATTGACCAATGTGTCCGATCATATCTATTTTTGTCGGATCTTTTTGAGAATGTGATATATTTTCCATCGCCTGATATTATTGCACGCTCAATCCAGGAATCCAGTTGCGTTAAACGTTCAATTTGCCCATTTTTATAAATAAAGAGGTCTTGCGTTACTTTGGGGCTGTCTTTTGCGCTTGTTTCAGATACGAAAATGATAGAATCATCGGGCATTATACAAGGCCGAGCAGAATTAGTTCCGTAGGTAAATGCCGGTTTGAGTTCATTATCAATCCCATCCATGATGAGGATAAAATTCTTCTGATACATCTCTTCATATTCTTTGAAACTCTTTGGCCCTCTGCCTGTGGAATTAACCGGCCCTTCCGCGGAAAAGATAAATCGTTTGCCGTCCGGCATATAATATGGCCAAGTCATTTCATAGAAATCGTAGTTTGTCAGCCGGCGTTCCGTGCCAGTAGCCACGTCAACTTCGTAAACATCCCAGGCGGTATCCATAGTGCCCCGCAGCGGATAAGCCCGTTCCCGTTTTAATCTTGCTTTGGCATAAATGATACGCTTGCCATCCGGAGAAAAAGAAGGAGCTATTACAAAGTTTGAAGTTTCCAAATTACCTTTTTTTTGCCTTGTAAAATCAAAATCCGTTATCTGACGTATTTCACTGCCGTCGGCATCCATGATATGGATATTACGATTATGACCGTATTCATCATGAGCCCCCAGAAAAGCGATCTTTTCCCCGTCTGGCGAAAATGTAGGAAAATTCGCTTGTTTTATTTGGATATTATCAAATCCTTTAAATTCTCCATTTTTTAAATTGTATGTTGCGAGCTTCGACCAAAATACCGTCGCATAATCGAAAATAACAACATCATTATTGCCCGGTGCGAAATTTGGCGTACCCATATTTACCTCCCTTGCCGAGGGATGGTTTCTCTTATATTCTTCGCTTGCCTCTCTATCAAACGGGGAACCATCACATCCCGCCAAACCGCTTAACAAAAATGCGATTAGCACCCAAACAAAGAATTTACGTTTAATTCTTGGTCTTCCAGGTGGAAAGCGTAGTGAGGTAGGCTTAATTTTGAAAATTGACGAGGAGGTGGCGGATATGTGTGGATTTAAAATTGAAACGTCCCAAAGGTTGAGCATTTAACATCTCCTAAATATTTATTACCTAAATATTAATCAAGGAAGCCGCTTACTCGGTGAAGCTATGTTGCTAAAACGCTTTTGGTACCGCTATTAAAAAATGCCGGAAAGGCATGTTTTTTTAGGGGACGTTGTGGAAAGGTCGTTTATATGAAATTATTTAAATCTTGTCAAATGTTTTTTTGTGGTTCCCCGCCGAGGAGGGGGAGAAGGAAAGGTGATTAACCACAGATAGCCACTGATATACACAGATAAAGAAATTAGAGTTTCAAATCCCCCCTGCCTCCTTTTGTTAAAGGGGGGAGTAGAAAAATATCCAGTCCAATCCTATTATCCTGTCTAAATCTTTTTGGTAACTGGATTCCCCAGTCAAGCTGGGGAATAACAAGAGGGCCGCGAGAAAGAAAGGCAATTAACCACGGATGGGCACAGATAGGCACGGATAAAAAACCGGCTAATTACCTGGGGATAATTCTCTAGTCTGTTGCCAGCTGATAAGAAAATTCATTTACATCGGTTTGCTCTTTGGCATGTTCAACTGTCATGCTGACAACACGACCATCTTTATCCACCTCAACCAGGACATCCTCGTTCAAGTCATAAGTTTCGGTTACATCACTGTCGCTGAATGTCAGCATTAGCGTATCTGTATCTGAGAAATATTTTGCTCTCATAATCTCTACTCCTTAAATCTTCTGTCAAAAAATGCATTATGAACGGTAGCACCATCTTCAAGCAGGACTACCCTTAAATACTTATTGTCTGCTTCCTTAATTCTTTTCCATCTACGGATGCGGCCATCAGATTGAATATGTTCTGAATCGGGAGACGATATGGCGCTTTCGATCCACTCTATCTTGATGCAGGATCTATCCAGCCGCATTCTTGTATATTCAAAATACCTTGTTAACTTCGTAGTGGCAATATATCAAAGAACCCTCTATCAGTCCAGATACAGAATTTTACGATTCCGTGCCGTTTTACGTGTAGGGAAGAATTTTATTCAGATTACGGTTCGTAGTGGCAGAATGGTTCTTCGGAGAGAAAATCACCGGTGGCCGCATAGGCTCTGGCTCTACAACCGCTGCAGATATATTTAAAGTTACAGATACCGCATTTACCTGTGAGAAGTTCCGGGTTTCTAAGGTCTTCAAAGAGTTTTGATTCTTCCCATATCTTCTGAAAAGGTGTCACTCTGACATTACCTGCTGTTAGAGGCAGGTAGCCGCATGGATAGATATCCCCTTTGTTAGAGACAAAGCAGACCCCCGTTCCGGCCAGACACCCTTTGGTCATGGCCGAGAGTCCTTCTTTAGATTTAGACTGCTTATCCGCCCTGTTTCTGGTGGCCAATACCCTAAAGTAGTGGGGGGCGCAGGTGGCCTTCAGGTCGATATCAACCTTTTTAGATTGATCGTAGAACCAGTTTAAGACTTCTTCATACTTCTCGGCCTCAAGCATCTGGTCTTCAGCAATCTCAACCCCGCATCCAACCGGAACGAGAAGGAATGTATGGAGGGCGGCGACCCCAAGTTCGAGGGCCAAATCAATCATCTGGGGAAGTTCAAGGTAGTTGTGCTTGGCAACCGTAGTATTTATCTGGGTAGATACCCCCGCGTTACGCATAAACTTCATGGCCGAGATAGCCTTATCGAATGAGCCTTCAATCCCTCTAAACTTGTCATGAGTTGCGGCTATCGCCCCGTCAAAACTTACCGAGACACGGGCAAATCCTGTATCGGCTATACGTTTGGCCATCTCCTCATCTACCAGTGTACCGTTTGTGGCCAGCGAAACCCGAAGTCCCTTTGAAATAGCATATCGGGCAATATCGAATATATCTTTTCGGTAGAGAGGTTCTCCACCTGACAAAACAAGGATAGGGTTGGAGAAGGCAACTATCTCATCTATAAGTTTATAGGCCTCTTCGGTTGAAAACTCTTCTTTGGAGAGGGTCTCTTCGGGGACGGCCCTGCAGTGGAGACACCTGAGGTTACACCCCTTGGTTATCTCCCAAAAGACAAGTCTGGGGATAAATTTTTTCATTACCTCTTGTAGTCACACTCTTTATTGGGACATTCTATGGAAGGCTCCCCCCCTCTGCTCTGTTTCTCTATAAGAAATGGATTGCCGCACTCCGGACACTTTTCGGCCACCGGTTTTGTCCATGAGGCAAATTTACACTCCGGATACTTGCTGCAGCCATAGAAGACTTTCCCCCTCTTGGAGCGTTTCTCCACAACCTCCCCTTCACAGCCGTCGAGAGGACACTTGATGCCGGAACCGATGGCCATGGTTGATTTACATTCAGGGTAGTTGGAACAGGCTAGGAATTTGCCATAGCGCCCCCGTTTGACTATCATATCCGAACCGCATTTATCGCACTTCTTGTCAGACTTCTCCGGTTCTTCTATCTTGTCCCCCTCCTCCGATATATGCTTGGTGCTCTTACATTCCGGGTAATTTGTGCAGGCCAGGAATTTACCAAAACGCCCCCATTTGATAACCATCGGGCTGCCGCACTTTTCGCATACCTCCGAGGTCTCCTCTACCTTAGCCTTAACATCTTCCATCTCCACTTCGGCCTTCTTGAGATCTTTCTCGAAGGGGGTATAAAAATCTTTAAGGGCAACAACCCAATCCTTATTCCCCTGCTCTATCTGGTCTAATTCCTCCTCCATCTTGGCGGTAAACTCAACATTCAAAACCCTAGAGAAGCTCTTGGTTAGGAGATTAGAGATCAGAGTCCCCAATTTGGTCGGATGTATCCTCCGTTCTTCAATGGCCACATAAGTCCTTTCGACATTGGTCGATATTATGGTGGCATAGGTACTCGGGCGGCCTATCCCCTTATCCTCAAGTTCTTTGATGAGTGTTGCCTCGGTGTAGCGTGGAGGGGGTTTGGTAAAATGCTGCTGGGGGATAATCTCTTTCAAGGTCAGTTTCTCCCCTTCGGCCAGTTCCGGCAACAACCCTTCTTTATCCTCGCTGGTATCGTCTGCCTCTTCGTTGTATATGGCGGTAAAACCGGGGAACCTCATAATCATTCCATTGGCCCGGAAGAGAAGGTTGTTAACTGTAATATCAACCGCCGTCACGTCAAAGACGGCCGGTTCCATCTGCGAGGCCACAAACCTGTTCCATATCAATTGATACAGGGCAGCCGCATCTTTTTCCAGATATTGGGATACCTTGGCTGGGGTATTAAAGACAGAGGTTGGGCGGATTGCCTCGTGACCATCTTGGGCCGACTTTTTAGATTTAAACCTTCTGGCTTGAGGGGGAAGGTAGGCCTCGCCATAAACCTCTTTTATATAGGCCCTGGCCTCATCAAGGGCAACCTCGGATATGCGGGTAGAATCGGTTCTCATATAGGTTATAAGACCGGCCGTTCCCCCCTCCCCTATGTTCATCCCCTCATACAATTTTTGGGCAATCGCCATCGTCCGCTTGGCTGAAAATCTAAACCGGCGCGAGGCGTCCTGCTGAAGGGTACTGGTGATAAATGGGGGGTAAGGATTCTTCTTCCGCTCCTTCTTCTCTACCTGAGAGACGACAAATGGGGAACCATCTATCTGCTTAAGGATAGAATCGCTCTCTTCCTTGTTCTTAATCTCAGCCTTTTTACCGGCAATCTTAAATAGCTTGGCCTCAAACGGAGGGGGTTCTTTGGCATCAAGATTGGCGGTTATTGACCAATACTCTTCAGGTTTAAAGGCATCTATCGCCTTTTCCCGCTCACATATCAGATAGAGGGCAACCGACTGCACCCGGCCGGCCGAGAGTCCGTAACGAACCTTCTTCCAAAGCATGGGGCTTATCTTATAGCCGACGAGACGGTCCAATATCCTTCTGGCCTGTTGGGCGTTTACCCGATGCACATCTATCTTGATAGGGTTTTCAATGGCCTCCTTTACGGCGTTTTTGGTTATCTCGTTGAAGAGGACCCTGTAGATTGGTTTTTTCTCCTGCTTCTCCAGCTCATTGGCGATATGCCAGGCAATGGCCTCCCCTTCCCTATCAGGGTCCTGGGCCAGGTAAATTCTATCCGATTTCTTGGCTGTATCGCGTAACTCTTTGAGTATCTTACCTTTACCTTTTATAGTTATATAGTCGGGGGCAAAATTATTCTCTATGTCAATGCCTAATTTAGCCTTGGGGAGGTCCTTGACATGCCCAACGGAGGCCTTAACAATAAAGTTTTTCCCCAGATATTTTTTTATCGTATTGGCCTTGGCCGGTGACTCAACAATAACAAAAGATTTACCCATCCTATTCCTATCTATGATTTAAATATCGATCCGGACATCTTCCTAACCAACCCTTTGATTTCCAGTTTTAGGAGTATAGCAGATACCCTCCCCGCTGGCAAATTAGAGACTTCTATAAGATTGTCTATATCAATACCATCATCAGGTATAAAGTTATAGAGATTTTTTTCCTCGTCGGTCAGCTCTATATTCTCTCTTCTCTCCCCTTTTTTCCCCTCAAGTGATATTTTCAGGGAGGCAGAAAACTCCTCTATGACATCGTCGGCATCCTCGACAAGCTTAGCCCCCATCTTGATTAGGCGGTTTGTTCCTCTGCTCTTGGCCGATGAAACAGGCCCTGGGACGGCAAAAACATCTCGTCCCTGTTCAAGGGCATAGTTGGCGGTTATTATGGCCCCGCTCTTTTCGGCGGCCTCGACCACAATCGTTCCGGTAGTCAACCCGCTGATAATCCGGTTCCTCCTGGGGAAGTTCATCCTTTCCGGTTGGCACCCCATCGGGAATTCGCTGATAATGGCTCCGTTTTTTATAATCTCTTTGGCCAGTTCCCTATTCTCAGAGGGATATATAATATCTAAGCCTGAACCGAGAACGGCGATAGTCCTCCCCCCGCTTTTGAGCGACGAGGTGTGGGCAATGGTGTCTATCCCTCGGGCAAAACCGCTGACAACCGTTACCCCCCTTTCAGCCAATCCCTTGGCTAAACGCTCCGTCATGGTTCTTCCGTAAGGAGTTGGGAGGCGGGAACCGACTATGGCAATTGATATCCTGTCATCATCCTTGAACTCCCCCTTTTTGTAAAGTATTACAGGGGGGGCGTATATCTCCCTTAGCCTGGCAGGGTAACCGGCATCTTCGATAGTAACAATATCAACTCCGCATCTCTCCGCCTTCTCCTTTTCCTGCTGAACCTCTATATCCCAATTAAAGGAGAGTATATTACGGGCGGTATCGCTCCTGACCCCTTCAATAGCAGTAACCTCTTCCAGAGGGGCGGAGATAAGTAAATCGCGGGAAGGATATCTTTTGGCGATCCTCAGGGCAAGTATCGGGCCTACCCCATTTATCAGGGAAAGACCAAGGTAGAAGTCTCTTCTATTCATATCTTTTTAATAGAATAAATTTGAAAGATTCTCAGCCCGCAAACCAACAGGCTGCATAGTGCCCCTCCCCTCCCTCTTCCAGAGGGGGAATTGTCTTATGACATATATCCTGGGCCTTGTGGCAGCGGTTAGAGAAACGGCATCCTGTGGGGAGATTATATAGGTTTGGAACGGAACCGGCTATAGTCTTAAGCATTCCTCCGGTAGCCTCACCCCTCCCTGGTATAGATTCCAGAAGCCCCGCCGTGTAGGGGTGGGCAGGTTTTGAAAATATATCGGTCACCCTCCCCTTCTCCACAACTCCCCCCGCATACATAACGATAATATCTTTGGCCGATTCAGCCAAGAGACCAAGGTCGTGGGTGATAAGTATCAACGAGGAATCGAATTCTGTTTTGAGTTCGTCCATAAGATCCATTATCTGGGCCTGTATGGTAACATCGAGCGCGGTGGTTGGTTCATCGGCGATAACCACCTTGGGGCTAAGGGCCAGGGCCATGGCAATAACCACCCTCTGCCTCATCCCCCCGCTGAGCTGGTGGGGATAATCATCTCCCCGTATCGCGGGGTCGGCTATCCCCACCCTTTTAAGCATATCTACGGCTCGTTCTTTGGCCTCTTCTCTCCCACAAACGCTGTGTATTGTGCAGAGCTCGGCAATCTGGTCTTTAATCTTAAAGAGGGGGTTTAAGGCGGTCATAGGCTCCTGAAATATCATGGAAATCTCTTTCCCCCGAATAGCCCTATCCTCTTCCTCTTTCATGGCCAGGATATCTCTATCCTCAAACCAGACCTCTCCCTCTACTATCCGTCCGGGGGGAGTAATAAGACGCAATATAGATAGGGCGGTTACACTTTTACCGCAGCCAGATTCACCGACGATGCCAAGGGTTTCTCCCTTGGACAGATTAAAGCTTACCCCGTCAACCGCCTTTGATACCCCCTTAGAGGTTTCAAAGTTTACCTTTAGCCCCTCAACCCGAAGTATGGGACGACTCATGCCCCCCCTTCCCCTTCTTTCCCTTTGATAGGCTCTATCCGGCTCATCTTAATCTTGTTTATATGCCGGGCGTCAGATTCAAGCACCTGAAAAAGTAACCCCCCATCCTCCAAAGTCTCCCCCTTGGCCGGTATCTTCTGCATTTTGTCTGTCAAAAAACCGCCTATCGTTTCATAATCCCCTTCCGGTATCTCAATATCGAGTTCTTCTTGTATTGAGTCTATCTCCATTTTTCCTTCGATAAGAATGGAGCCATCGGGGAGTTTTTTAAAGAGGGCATTGTCCCCTTCTTCATCATACTCATCCTCAATCTCTCCGACAATCTCCTCCAGCATATCCTCTATCGTCACCACCCCGGTTGTTCCCCCATACTCGTTAACCACGACGGCCATGGCAATACCAAGTTCTTGAAGTTCTTTAAGGAGGGTCTTGACCTGCTTTGTTTTAGGGACAAAATAGGCCGGAGTAACCAGGGAGCTGATATCCCCTTCCTTATCCCTATTCTTTATCAGATCGGAGTATCTTAATATACCGAAGATATTGCAGCCCCTATCCTTATAGACCGGTATTCTCGAATATTGGCTCTCCATAAAGACCTTTCGGGCCAAGCTTATTGAGCTGTTTTCATTTAGGGTAACCAGGTTTATCAGGGGAACCATACATTCCCTAACCGTTGTCTCTCCAAACTCAAATATATTATGAATCATCTTTATCTCATCCTCGGGGAGGTCGAGACGTTTTCCCCCTAGGAGAAGAATCTGTATCATTTCCTCCCTCGACATGAAGTGCTCGGCATTATTCTCCTTGCCGGTGATAAGGTAGATTAAAAAATTGGTAGCCTTTGAGGTTATGTAGAGGAGCGGAGAAAAAATATGTTTGGCTATACTTATGGGGTAGATCATGATGTAGGCCAAGGTATCGGCATATTCCTGAAATATACTCTTGGGGATAATTTCACCGACCAATAATATTATGGGGGACATAATAAGGGTCGCATAGAGTTCTCCTCTGTGACCATATCTTGAAACCAGGGTAACAGTCGCCACCGAAACGGCAATGACAACCGCCAGGTTAGTCCCTGTGGCGGTGGTTCCAAATATCTCCTCCGGGTCTTTGAGCATCTTGTCCACCTTGGCGGCCGATTTTGAGCCGGCCTCAACCTTTAGGCGCAACTTAATCCTATCGACCGATATGAGAGATATCTCAGAACCGGAAAAAAAGCTCTCAAAGATAAGACAGACAATAATAATTATGACAGCAATCGCCACGCTCATGACTCTTTCCCTTCTTCCCCGGCGATATTCTCAGCCGCAGAGGGATTACGTTTCAAGAGTATGCTGTCCAACCTATGTTTCTTCATCTTACGGACAGTCAAAAGGTAGCTGCCTATTTTGATACTCTCTCCTATCTTAGGGACACGCCCTATAGAGTCGAAGACAAATCCGCCGACCGTATCAAAATCTTCATTAGGTATAGTAAGGTTGAATTGTTCATTAAACTCCTCTATGTCTGTCTTGGCTGAGACCGTATAACTCCCTCCTCCCAGGTCGACTATATCCTTCTCATCCTTACGGTATTCCCCCTCAATCTCTCCAAAGAGTTCTTCAAGGAGGTCCTCCAAGGTCACAATACCGGCCACCCCCCCATGTTCGTCAAGGACAACGGCCAGATGTACCTTCCGGCTCAAAAGGTCACTCAGGGCATCGTTAACCTTTTTTGACTCAGGTATCATAAGAGGGGGATGAAGCATATCTTTTATGTGTCCCGGGGAACCATTTTCTATATAGCCAAGTATCTCCCTCGTATAAAGTATGCCGACTATGTTGTCTATCTCATCCTTGTAGATAGGTATCCTTGAATAAAAATTATTCGATATCTTGTCTATGACCAATTCAATCGGTTCATCAACCGAAAGGGAAAATATGTCGGTGCGTGGTATCATGACCTCTGAGACAGATATGTCTCCCATGCCGAATACCCCTTGTATCATCTCCTTCTCTGCAGCCGGCAGTACCCCCCCCTCTTCCCCCATATCTATCAGGGTAATAATCTCCTGATCCGATGTTGAAGGCTCCCTTGATATGTCTCTAACGCCAAAGAGTGAAACAAAGGAATTGGCCACCTTGGTAATAAGATATTGTAAGGGTCCCAAAACGATTACAAACCAGTGTAGGTATGGGGCGGCCGAGAAGGCAAACTTCTCCGAGTTGCTTATTCCATAAGTTTTTGGGGTTATTTCGCCGAATATCATTAAGAGCAACAGGCTGATAAGGGTAGTCGCAATGTAGGGGGAGGAACCTAAAATCTTTATCATCAGAGAGGTAACCACGGCAACCAGGGCAACATTGACAAACTCGTTCCCGATATAGATGGTCACCATAAGTTTGCGGGGTCTGGATAGGAGTTGACTCACCAACCTCCCTCTCTTCTTTCCATCCTCACGCATGGTCTCCAACTTGAGGCCTGAAATGGAAAAGAAGGCCGCCTCGCAGGCGGAAAAGAAGGCGGATAGGAACAACAAAAAACAGATAAGAATAATGCGAAACAGAATATGGTTATCTATCATAAAGAGGAAAATTGGCCAGCACTGTAAATACTAATGTTTAAGGGTTAAATATTGCTTAATTTATAGCATGGTGAGGTGCTGTTTACAATCACTTTTTTATTGGGGCAGTTTGATGTAGAATACTGAGTGCTTAATTGCCTAAATCTTGCTGTAGTCGACCGGCCTTTGGCAACTAAACACTAGACATGGCTTGCGGTTAGAAGATTTAGACGGCAAAAGAAATCCATGCTCTTCAACTATGAGAGAACTATATTGAATAAAGTTGTCACCAACAGGGGGAAAGAGAGCCGCATTCTGGCCATGATAATGGCCGGAGGAAAAGGAGAACGACTATACCCCCTTACCTGCGAACGGACCAAGCCGGCTGTCCCCTTCGGAGGCAAATATAGAATTATAGACTTTGTCCTCTCTAACTTTATCAACTCCGGTATCTATTCTATATATGTCTTGGCCCAGTTTAAATGCCAATCCCTTATCCAACACCTTCAGGATGGCTGGCGGTTCGGCGGCCTCTTACACGATCATTTTATAACCCCCGTCCCTGCCCAGATGAGACGCGGGAAGGAGTGGTATTTGGGAACCGCCGATGCTATACATCAAAATATAAACTTGGTGGAAAAATTCGACGGAGAGATAATCGCCGTCTTCGGAGCCGACCATGTCTACCGAATGGATATAAGGCAGATGGCCGACTTTCATCTGCGCAAGAAGGGGCACGCCACGGTTTCGGTTCTGTCTGTCCCTATATCTGAGGCCAAACATTTCGGGGTAATAGCCGTTGATGAAACCATGAGAATAATAGGGTTTGAGGAAAAACCGAAACACCCTACCCCAATGCCTAAAAATAAGGACCTGGCCCTTGTCTCTATGGGAAACTATCTTTTTAATAAAGACTTCCTCATAGATATCTTAAAGCATGATGCCGCCCACGGCCACGAGGGTGCACATGATTTCGGGAAGGATATTCTGCCAAGGATTCATAAGCAATATCCGATATACGCCTACGACTTTAAAAAGAATCGTGTCCCGGGGGTAAATAAAACAGAAGAGGTAGGATATTGGAGGGATGTCGGAACCATAGGGGCCTACTGGGAGGCCAATATGGACCTGCGCAACATAACCCCCAATTTTGATCTCTACAATCATCTATGGCCCCTCAAGACCTCAAGCTATAGCTACCCGCCGGCCAAACTCGGTTTTGATTCCAGCGGGAGAAAGGGGATGGCCATAAATTCCCTTGTATCGGACGGTTCGGCCATATTGGGGGGGAAGGTTCAAGACTCGATCATAGGGAGGAATGTTCTGATAAAGGGGGATGCGGCCGTAATTAACTCTATCATTATGGATAATGTTGTAATCGGAGAGGGATGTAAAATCAATATGGCCATCATAGATAAGGGGACCGTAATCCCGGACGGAACCATCATAGGCTATGATCTGAGCAACGACCGAAAAAAGTATTTTGTGGATGAAGATTCCCGCATAATAGTTGTTTCCA
>JAHJSF010000113.1 GCA_018830405.1 Nitrospinota bacterium
AGCCTTGAGGTTGGCCCGTTTTAACACTCATGCTGCCGAAGATGAGGGGCACAGCTTTGAGGGACTTCCTACTCCGGCGGCGGCTATAATGGTAGCCTCGACCGTAATAATGACCAAAGACCTCCTCCTTATGGATAAAATTCATCCCCTTATATCGGTGATGGTGGTTTATTCCTTGGCCTTCCTGATGGTTAGCAGTGTCAAATATAGAAGCTTCAAACATCTTGAGCTTACCAAGAAGAAGTCGTTCAGCATACTCCTCTTCGCCATACTTTTAATATATATAATTGTTGCCATGCCGGAGCTTTTTATCTTCTTAATAATATCTGCCTATGTTATTGACGGCCCCTTAGAGTGGCTTCTTTTTCATAGAAAAGAGGCTATTGAGTCTAATAAGGTTGTGGAAAAACATATCCATAGATAGTTCCCCCTTTCCCCTTTCTATAACAGCTAAAAATAATCTGCTATAATTTAGGCAGCAGATTATTTGGAGAATATTATGTCAATTTTAAGAATCAGGGCATATCCGGATCAAGTCCTAAGACGTAAGAGTGATCCGGTTGTCACCGTCAATGAGAAGATAGTTTCATTGCTCGATGACATGATAGCCACAATGCACTATGCCAACGGCATAGGTTTGGCGGCGCCGCAAGTGGGTGTATCTAAAAGGGTTATTATCCTAAAGAACCCTGACTTTAATTATGGGGAATTGCTCGAGATTATTAATCCTCAAATCGTGGCTGCCAGCGGGGAGATTACGGCCGAAGAGGGATGCCTGAGTATTCCCGAACTATATACCAACGTAAAACGTGCCGAAAAAATTACCATTAAGGGGTTGGACAGAAGGGGAGAGGAGTTTTGTTTTGAAACAGGGTCTATGCTCTCAAGGATACTCCAGCATGAGATAGACCACCTCGACGGTCTACTCTTTTGGGACAGGGTCGGGGCGGCTAGCCGTGAGATACTTAAGAGGGAATATAAGAAAATGCCCACCAAACAAGAATGATTCATTTCCCATTCCTATAACTCCCGAGGAAAATTTTCTTATGAATATAGTCTTTATGGGTACTCCGGACTTTGCAGTTCCATCACTTGAAATTATTGCCTCATCTCCCCTATGTAATATATTAGCCGTTGTCAGCCAGCCTGATAAACCTAAGGGACGAGGGAGAATACTTTCCCCAACCCCGGTTAAAGAAGCGGCCCAAAGATTATCCCTTCCCATTATGCAACCGGTCAAGGCGAGCGATCCCCTCTTTATAGAAACTATCAGAAAGATTAATCCTGACCTGATTGTTGTGGTTGCCTACGGGCAGATACTCAAAAAAGAATTCCTCGATATTCCCCCCAAAGGTTGTATAAACCTGCACGGCTCACTCCTGCCGAAATACCGTGGAGCTGCCCCAATCCAGAGGGCGGTTATGAATGGGGAGAAGATTACCGGTGTTACCACCATGCTCCTAAACGAAGGGATGGATGAGGGGGATATTCTGCTGAAAAAAGAGATAAAGATAGAAGAAAATGATACAGCAGGGACATTGTTTGATAGACTTAAAGGCGTTGGTGCCGAGCTCCTTCTCGATACGATAAAGAGGATGAATGACAATAGATTAGAGCCAATTCCGCAGGACAGTAGCAGGGCTACTTATGCACCAAAGATAGGGAAAGAGGAGTGCCAAATTAATTGGTCGGACGAAGGGGAGAAGATACGCAATTTAGTCAGGGGACTTACCCCATTTCCGGGTGCCTATACATTCCTTAACGGAAAAAGGATTATAATATCCTCAATTGAAAAGGGGGATAATTTCAAGGGGAGACCAGGAGAATTAAAGGTTTTAGGGAAGGATACCCTTCTCGTTGCCACGGCAACCAACCATCTGATAATAAAGATGGTCAAACCGGAGGGGAAGAGGGAGATGCCCGTAGCCGACTTTATGGCCGGCCATCATATTGAGAGTGGAATGTCGTTTGATTTATAAACCTTAATCTTAGCAGGGGATTATTCGTGAATATTTGTGTTATTGGAACAGGCTATGTTGGCCTGGTTACCGGAACAGTCTTTTCTGACCTGGGTAACGACGTCATATGCGTTGATAATGTAAAGGAAAAGATCGACTCCATCTGCCGGGGGGTAATGCCCATATATGAACCGGGCCTTGAGGAGATGGTCAACAGGAATATCAAAGAGGAACGGCTCTCCTTCACCACCGATCTGGCTGAGGCGGTCAAAAAGTCTGAAATAATATTTATCTGTGTCGGAACCCCTCCCAAGGATGATGGGGAGACTGACCTCTCCTATGTAGAGAGTGCCGCCAAAGAGATAGCCCTGGCCATGAATGGCTATAAGATTATTGTTAACAAGAGTACCGTTCCGGTTGGAACGGGTGATCTGGTCAGCAAGGTTATCAATCAATATAAAAAGAATGATGCCGATTTTGATGTTGTCTCAAATCCTGAATTTCTAAGGGAAGGAGCGGCCATACGGGACGCCCTTTCACCTGACAGGATTATCATCGGCGCACCAACAAAACAGGTCGCGGTTAAACTCCTTGAGCTTTATGCCATGATTGGCAAACCGATGATTATTACCGATGTCTACAGCGCCGAGATTATTAAATATGCCTCAAATGCCTTCCTGGCCACCAAGATATCCTTCATAAATGCCATATCAAATATTTGCGAACTGGTCGGGGCTAATGTTAATGATGTTTCTAAGGGGATAGGGCTTGATGCCAGGATTGGCTCTCAGTTCCTTGAGGCTGGACTTGGCTTTGGCGGTTCTTGTTTTCCAAAAGATATCAAATCTCTCGTCCATACATCGGGGAAGTTCGGCTACGATTTTGATCTCCTCCAGGCGGTCTTAAAGATAAATGAGGATAGGGTTCCCCACTTTGTCTCCCTTATTGATGAAAAGATGAAAGGTGTTAAGGGGAAGGTGATAGGCGTATTAGGGCTGGCCTTTAAGGCGGATACCGATGATATAAGGGAGGCCAAATCTATAGAGATAATATCTGCCCTTTTAGAGAAAGGGGCGAAGATAAAGGCCTACGACCCGGTCGCTATGGAGAATACCAAGAAGGTCTTGCCGGATATTACCTATTGTAAAAGTTCTTATGAAGCAGCCGAAGGGGTTGATGCCTTGGTAGTTGTAACCGAGTGGAGAGAGTTTAAATTGCTTAATATGGAAAAGATAAAGGAGAGCATGAAACAGCCTATTATCTTTGATGGGAGAAATATATATGACCCGGTCAGAAAGAAGAAGATGGGTTTTGAATATTATGGAATAGGGAGGGGATATAAGGGATGAAGAGAGTATTGGTTTTAGGCGGCGCAGGTTTTATAGGCTCCCATTTTTGCGATTTCCTTCTCGATAAAGGGCATTCTGTTGTGGCTATGGATAACCTTATCACAGGGGATTTGAATAATATTAAACACCTCATTGCAGAGGACAAACCATTCAGTTTTGTTGAGCATGATATAACGGAACATATTGAGATAGAGGGAGATGTCGATTATATCCTCAACCTCGCCTCTCCAGCCTCCCCAGTTGATTATCTGGAACACCCGATTGCCACCCTCAAGGTTGGCTCTATGGGGACACATAACTCCCTTGGACTGGCTCGTAAAAAGGGGGCGGTTGTTCTTCTCGCCTCTACCTCGGAGATATATGGTGACCCGATTGTTCACCCCCAGAGAGAGGATTATTGGGGGAACGTCAACTCAATAGGCCCGCGTAGTGTCTACGATGAGGCCAAGCGATACGCCGAGGCGATTACCATGGCCTACAACCGCTATCATGGCGTTAAAACAAGGATAGTAAGGATATTCAATACCTATGGTACCAATATGCGTCTTAAGGATGGCCGGGCCATCCCCAACTTTATGTGTCAGGCAATCAACGGAGAAGATATAACCGTCTATGGTGACGGTAGTCAAACCCGCAGCCTCTGTTATGTATCTGATTTAGTTGAAGGGATATATAGACTTCTAATCTCTGATGAAATAATGCCGGTCAATATCGGCAACCCTAACGAGATTACAATTTTGGAACTGGCTGAAAGGGTAATTAAAGAGACCGGAAGCAAGAGTAAGATAATCTATAAAGACCTCCCAGTTGATGACCCGAAGCAGCGCTGTCCCGATATAACCATGGCCAAAAATATACTCAACTGGGAACCGAAGATCGGTCTTGAAGAGGGACTTAAATCAACGACCAAATATTTTATGGAAAAACTGGGGAAGAATTAGCGGTAGATAACACGCTGTCATTCTCTGGCTTGACCCCCGCATCAAGTGCGGGGCAGGCTCTGAATCCATAAAAAAGGAACTGGATTCCCCGATTAAATCGGGGAATGACATGGGGGGTAGTTAAAGGGGGATAGTAGAGTAAGGATAATTTTTAAAGAATAATATCTTTTAAACTCCATCGTTCCTCTGCGTTCTCAGCGAACTCGGCGGTTTAAAAACCATGAAGAGATACCCGATAAAAGATTGGCCGGAGGATGACAGGCCGAGGGAGCGCTTGATAAGGCATGGTGCCTCCTCACTGACCGACACGGAACTTCTGGCCATCAGCCTTAGGGTTGGTAACAGTTCAACCGGGATGAGCGCCATAGACCTGGCCAGAGCGATTGTAGATAGATTCGGCGGTTTGGATAAACTGGATCAGCTTAGTATCGATGAGTTGTGTAGCATAAAGGGGATGGGTCCGGCTAAGGCCGCCCAGCTTAAGGGCTCATTTGAACTTGGTCGCAGACTGATGTCGGGGAGCAGGGAGCCTAAAAAGAGGGTAGGGGGGAGCTGTGATGTGGCTTCATACTATATTCCCCAAATGAAAGACCTGAAGAAGGAGGTCTTTAAGATTATTCTCCTTAATATTAAGAATGAAATTTTGAAGGATGTTAAGATTTCGGAGGGGTGTTTGACAGCTTCAATTGTCCACCCTAGGGAGGTTTTTAATCCGGCCATAACCTCTTTAGCTGCCTCCGTCATCCTGATTCATAACCACCCGAGCGGCGATCCGGCCCCCAGCCGGGAAGACACAGAGCTTACCCAAAGGCTCGTAAAGAGCGGGGATATGCTTGGCATAAAGGTGATAGACCATGTTATTATCGGTGATAACAAATATTACAGTTTTTTAGATGAGGGGAGAATTTAGATGCAAAAAAGAATAGAGGCTGCCTTTCTCGAAGCAACCGAACTGAGAAAGAAGAGCCTTGAGGTTATGCGTAATGATATCGAAAAGGCTTCGAATATCTGCATAGAATCGATATTGAACGGTGGCAAGGTTATCCTGATGGGGAACGGAGGGAGCGCCGCCGACGCCCAGCATATCGCCGCCGAACTGGTTGGCCGCTTCCTTAAAGAACGTTCCGCCATTGCCGGTATAGCCCTCACTACCAATACATCTATTCTCACCTGCCTTGGTAACGACTACAGCTACGACTATATCTTTGAGAGGCAGATGGAGGCCCTTGGCCGAGCCGGAGACGTGGCTATCGGCATCAGCACCAGCGGTAACTCGGAGAATGTCTATAGAGCCCTTCAGAAGGCGCAGAAGAGCGGAATTAAGACGATAGGTCTACTCGGCAAGGATGGTGGAAAGATAGCCGCCGTCTGTGACCTCCCCCTTATAGTCCCTTCAAGCAATACCCCCCGTGTTCAGGAGATACATATCCTGATAGGGCACATACTTAGCGACGAGATAGAGAGAGCCGTATATGAGAGAGAGAATTAAAGATATTATTGCCTCTCTAAAGGGGCATCGGATAATTGTTGTCGGCGACCTGATACTTGACGAGTATATCTGGGGCTCACTCGAGAGAATATCCCCCGAAGCGCCGGTTGGGATAATCGAATCCAAATCAGAAAACCTGGCCCTCGGCGGGGCGGCCAACGTAGCCAATAATCTTATCGCCCTCGGTCTCAATGTCGATATCTTCGGGGTCATCGGGAAAGACCAGAAGGGGAAGGAACTAACCAAACTCCTAAAAAAGAGAGGGGTTGTTATAGATGGCATTGTTGAGGATGAGAGCCGTCATACCACCAATAAGATTCGTGTTATCGCCAACCACCAGCAGATACTCCGCATAGACCGTGAAAAGAGGGACGACCTTTCAGCAGCCGTCAGGAAAAAGCTTCTAAAGGCGGTATCATCCAAGATGAACAAGGTCGATGGGATAATCCTTTCCGATTATGGGAAAGGGGTTGTGACCGAGGAGTTTGTTAAAGAACTGGTTGAGGTAGCTAAGAAACATAATAAAAAGATTATCGCCGACCCGAAGGGGAGCGACTATTCCAAATATAAAGGGGTGGCAATTGTGACCCCCAACAAGAAAGAGGCCTCCGAGGCCGCAGGTATCAAAATAGATTCTGAAAAATCATTGAAAGAGGCAGCTCAAAAAATCTTAAAGATGTTCAAAGGGGAAGCCCTTCTTATTACCAGAGGGGATGAGGGGATGTCTCTATTTAAAAAGGATATGAGTTTAGCCCATATCTCCACCGTGGCCAAAGAGGTCTACGATGTGAGCGGTGCGGGGGATACGGTCATAAGTGTTTTTGCCGGACTCTTCTTTAACGGGCTTGATATGGTTGAGGCGGTTGAGATAGCCAACATCGCCGCCGGAATCGAGGTTGGAAAGATTGGTACCGCTGTCGTCACCGGAAGCGAGATTATAGAGAGAATTGAAAGTGGTGGGGGTGAAGAGAAGGGGAGAATCGTTGACCTGGCCGAGATAAAGCAG
>JAHJSF010000114.1 GCA_018830405.1 Nitrospinota bacterium
CTATTTCCCCCATAATGTAGGCCTCCTTTATGAGACCTATGTTACTACCCATTCCAAGGGGACATTTCTATCAAGTTAGCAAGGGGACATTATCAGATAGTTTTGACAATGACTATAATTTTTATTGACTTAGGGGTATATTCTCCATAATCTCTAAAGTAATGGCTAAATCACCTTTTGATCGGGGTACTAGGGTGGAAACAGTTCTTCGGAGTAACTACTGTGGCGGTCTCCCCAAAATAATAAAACTATTCGTTAATGTCCTATGTATATATTTATAGCTGTTCAGGGGAAAGAAGATTATTACGCCAACGGCCCGGCCTTTAAGGCCAAAGTTCGTATTGAGAAAGCCTCAGGTGAGAGGTGCCTTGTTGTTCCCTATCAGGAGCTTACTGCTTCATTAATAGAGGAACTGAAACCCAGAGCTGTTGTCATGGGTGGTTTTGGGGGATACTTTGAAAGCTATAAAGTTAAAGACTTCTACCCGATGAATGACCTTCTCCATAGGGCGGATATCCCCATACTTGCCATATGCGGTAGCCACCAGATTCTCGGTTACTGTTTCAACAAGGATATACGAAGGTTAAAACAACTGCGGGACGAACCTATAAGAAGGCTTGGCCCGGGGGAGGAGTTTCCCCATGTTGCTAAGGGGATGGCCGATTATGATATGTCCGGTTTCTTTGTGGCCGAAGGTTTTTACCCTATTGAAAGGGTTATGGCCGATCCTATATTCAAAGGTCTTTCCAAACGGATGATGCTAAAGTGTTCTCACTACTGCGAGGTTAAAACCCTCCCCGCGGCGTTTGAGCTTATTGCCCAAAGCGGCCATTCCCCCATAGAGGCGATGCGTCATAAAGAGAGACCGATATATGGTTTGCAATTTCATCCCGAATATTATGCCGAACCATTTATGGATGGGGCCAAAATATTGGAGAACTTTGTCGCAATTGTGAATAAATTTTGGGAGAAGAGATAGGATGAAGACCCTCTACTTCGATGCCTTCTCAGGGGTCAGCGGAGATATGATTTTAGGCGCCCTGGTTGATGCCGGGGTTTCTCTCGATTCTATAAGGGAGGAACTGACTAAACTTAATCTTAAAGGGTATAGCCTATCGGCTGAGACGGTTAAACGAAGCGGCCTTAAGGGGACAAAGGTAAGTGTTGATATTGAGGAAGGGGAAAAACCGCACCCCCACTATTCTCATATAAAAGAGATTATCGAAAGTAGCCTCTTAGAAAATGGGGTTAAGGAGATGGCCCAGGCTATATTTAAAAAGATAGGTGAAGCGGAGGCGAAGGTTCACGGTGTTGATATAGAGAAGATACACTTTCATGAGGTTGGGGCGATAGACGCCATAGTCGATATTGTCGGGGCGGCTATCGGGATATCTCTTCTTGCTCCCGATCGCATTATTTCCTCTCCAATTAATACCGGGAGTGGCACAGTTAAATGTGCCCACGGTGTTATGCCTGTCCCTGCCCCGGCCACAGCCGAAATGTTGATCGGTATTCCAGCCTATTCTTCAGGAATTGATGGAGAGCTGGCTACTCCGACAGGGGTTGCAATTATTACAACCTTGGCCGATTCATTTTCCCCCATGCCCTCTATGAATATTAGTAATATCGGTTATGGTGCCGGGACCAAAGACTTTAAGGGACAGGCCAACCTCCTCCGAATTATTATAGGGGAAGAGGCCGATGAAGATTGTCCGGATATTGTTTCTGTCGTTGAAACCAATATCGACGATATGAACCCCGAAATATACGAGTGGGTGATGGAGAAACTTTTTGAGGCTAAGGCGCTCGATGTTTTTCTGACACCTATCATCATGAAAAAATCGAGGAGTGCCACCAAGATTAGTGTCATTGTAGAGAGGGATAAGGAAGCAATTATTTCTGACATCCTTCTGAAAGAAACAACCACCTTTGGAGTTCGCTCTTATCAGGCCAAGAGAGAGATACTGAAACGTAATTGTGTAGAGATAGATACCTCATTTGGTTTGGTCAGAGCCAAGGTTGGGGAACTTCCGGGGGGTGGAAAAAAGATTGTCCCCGAATATGAAGATTGCCGAAGGATTGCCAAGGAAAAGGGTGTTCCCTTAAGAGATGTCTATGAGGAGGCTATACGCAAGTCTCCCGAAAAAAATAGACTAAAACTAACCGAGCAGCTTGGCCGCCTCTTTGGCAAAGTAGGTGAATATCATATCGGCTCCGGCCCGTCTGATATTTGTTAGAAGTTCTACAATTGTTCTATCTCTATCTATCCAACCCCTCTCGGCGGCGGCTACCAGCATGGCATACTCGCCGCTAACATTGTAGGCAGCGACTGGTATATCAAAAGCGTCTCTTACCTCTCTTACAATATCAAGATAGGCCATGGCAGGTTTTACCATTATGATGTCAGCCCCTTCTTCAATATCTAGCTCTGCTTCTCTTATCGCTTCTCTCCTGTTGGCCGGATCCATCTGGTATGTTCTCCTGTTACCGAACTGCGGAGCAGAGTCGCAGGCGTCCCTGAATGGCCCGTAGAAGGCGGAGGCATATTTAACGGCGTAAGATATTATCCCTGTATTGATAAATCCTTTTTCATCGAGTTCTTTTCTGATTGCCCCTATTCTCCCATCCATCATATCGGAAGGGGCTACCATATCTGCCCCGGCCTTGGCGTGACTAACTGCCACCTTGGCCAGAACGGGGAGGGTGGGGTCGTTAAGAATTTCTTCCCCCCGCACCACGCCGCAGTGTCCGTGGGAGGCGTATTCGCATATACAAACATCGGTAATAACCTGCAAATCGGGGACGGCGTTCTTTATCTCTTTTATGGCCAGTTGCACGATTCCGTTCGGGTTGTAGGACTCAGAGGCTAGTTCGTCTTTCTTTTCTGGAATGCCGAATAGGATAACGGCCGGAATGCCGAGCGCCTTGGCCTCCTTGGCCTCTTTAGCCAGTTTGTCTGCTGAGAGGCGGAATATTCCCGGCATAGATTTAATCTCTTCCTCTATCTCTTTCCCCTCTTGGACAAAGATAGGATAGACAAGATTATCTGGTGAGATGGTTGTTTCCCGAACCATCCGCCTTATTGTTTCGCTGGCTCTCAATCTTCTCATTCTGGTAGTGGGAAAACTCATTCTATATCTCCTCTTATACGAAGTTATATTCAAACGCTAACTGTGTTGGCTTCGTCGTCAGCTCCTCGACATACAACCCTCTATCCCCCTTTGTTAAGGGGGAATAAGGGGGTTGTACGTCGCTTCCTCCTTGCCGCCTTGTTATCATTTTGAATTCAACTCCGTATTGTTTTTACAGCGTGTTGTAACTACACCTATCCTTATTGCTCCCAGGCTCGTTGCTGCGCCCCTTACCTTTTCTCAGCATCCTTCTTGATCAGATAGTAGAGTTTGCCGTTTCTGTTCATGCTTCCGGCAGTATGCCCCGCCTTATCCCCGCTGCCGAAAAATATATCCACCCGTCCGGCCCCCTTAATTGCTCCCCCCGTATCCTGGTCTACAACGAAGGCGGAGAATGCCTCCCAGTTTTCTATGTTACCATCTTTGTCGGTAATCGGTATCTCTGTTTCTATGTAGGCCAGCGACCCCTTCGGAAAGATTTTTGTATCGGTGGCGATGGACCTCTTCGGGGTTAGGGGGACACCAATCGAACCGATCGGCCCTTTTTCAACCTGCCTGAAAAAGACATAACTCTCATTATGGTTCAACACCTCGTCCATCTTCTCAGGGTGTTTGTTAAGGTATTCCCTGATTGCCTTCATCGACATCTCTTCTTTGGGGACATCCCCATTATTTATCAGTAGTCGTCCTATGCTCTTATAGTCCTTCCCGTTGTTCCCCGCATAATTTACATTAAGAATTTTACCACTGTCCGTCTCTATTATCCCCGATCCTTGTATATGGAGGAAGAAGAGATCTAACCTATCTTCAAGCCAGGCCATCTCAAATCCTTTCCCGCTTAATTGCACCCCTTTATCTATTTCCCCCCTGGTGTGGTAGGGGCTTATCTTATTATTAGCTATTCTGGCCACGATGCTCCTGCCGGCCAAGCTCTGATTGAATTTCCCCAAGTCTACCTTTACCAGATCGTCGGGGAGAGAATAGATAGGGTAGCGGTACTTTGAATCTTTTTTAAGGCTCCCCTTCATAATCGGTTCATAGTAGCCGGTAAAGAGGACGTTTTTTTGACGGTCGTTCCCGGTCGATTCGAAGATATCAAAGTTTTCCGTAACCAGCTTTTTCAGTTCGGCCTCATCCTTGGCCTCGGTCAGAATTTTTTCGAAGAGCTGGAAAGATTCTATAACTTGGGTGACGGTGTATTCGCGCTCGCCGTAACTAATCATCCTCTCCGGCGGAAGACGCCCCAGGTAATCATAGTTTCTTTTTATTGCCTCAAGTAGGGGGAATTTATCAAGGGAATCCTTAAAGTCAGGTCTTCCAAAATACCCGACCTGCTTCATTGCCTTTCGGGGGGAGACTGTTTCCCCCTTTCTTTTTACTGCGCAGCCTGTCTGGGTGATTATTGACAGGATTATGATGAGGGATAATATTCCCTTACTTAACCTTAATTTCATTTATAGCCTTCCGTTAACCTTTTTAAGTTCCCCTTGATATTATTTCCTAAATCAAAAGATATCACCTTTCTTCCGGCCCGAAGCATCGATTCCCTATCCCCCAACATCTGGGCCCTCTTTAGGATACCAAAACTTAGGGGAATTTTCTTCCCCTCGTCAGGTATGACCGCATCCTTTTGGGTTGCTGAAACGAATTGGATAAAGATTCCCCCTCCACCGTCCCCTTTGTACAACTGCCCTGTAGAGTGTAGGAATTGCGGGCCGAACCCGAGCGTAGTGGCGATTCCGCTTTCCCCCCCTATCTTTTTCCTAAGTTCTTTGAGAAGGGTTTCATTCTCCTCGGTGGGTTCGATAAAGGCCTGTATAGAGGCGTAAGACTTCCCTTCTTTAATCCCCTGACTGATAAACTTGGATAGGACATTATCGATGTTTGTCGCCGCTACGTCTGTATAAACCGCCAGGCCATTATCCTCAATAGCTGCCCCAATTTCCGGGAGTCTCCCCTCCTCACGGTATTTGGTGATAATCTCATTAGACAGTACCTTGGAAGATTCAACATTAGGCTGGTCATAAGGGTTTATCCCTAACGACCAACCGGCTATCACGGTAGCAACCTCCCAAAGGATAAATTGTCCCCCAAGGTCATAGATGCTGTCCAAGACTATCTCAACAACCGGCTCTCCCGAATTGATTAAGCCGTTAACAATTGTGTCTTGGCTGTTATCGCCATCTACCTTTATATAAGTAAATAATCTATCTCGGCTGTATCTTTCGGGAGAATCAAAGGTCTCTTCAATAACGGGGAGGACGCCTTTCCCCTCCTTTCCCGTACTTTCGGCGATAAGCTGTTCCAGCCAACGCCCGAAGTGGGCAATCTTTGGAGAGAGTATAAATGTGGTTTTATCTCTCCCCTCTTTGGATAAGGCCCCCATAGAACACCCCAAGAGCGCAGCCAGATTATTCTCCCTCTTAGATGTATCAGTTGCCGTATACTTACCCTTGTTAAGTATCGTCTCTGTATCTACCCCTATTAGGGCGGCGGGGAGAAGACCGAAGTAGGAGAGAGCGGAATAACGTCCCCCGATACACGGGTTGTTCAAAAATATCCGGCGGAATTTTAGTTTTTTGGCTATCTCCTCCAGGCCGCTCCCCGGGTCGGTGATGGCAATAAAATAATCTCCGGCCTTATCGGCCCCGACCTGTTTGGAGGCCGAGTTATAAAAATATTTCATGAAGGAGATAGTCTCTATTGTTCCCCCCGATTTGGTGGAGACTATGAAGAGGGTTTTCTCTTTTTTGCTCCACTCTTCCTGTTTCAAGACCTCCATCGGGTCGGTGCTGCTTAGGACGGAGAGTTTAAGGCTATTTCCCCCCCGTCCGAATATATTGGCAAAGACCTCGGGGGCCAGGCTTGAACCTCCCATCCCGAGCAGAAGGGCCTGCCTAAAACCGTCGGCATAAACCTCTTCCCGAAAGTCGTTTATTTCAGCTGTCTTGGTGGACATAACGGCAGGAGAATCAAGCCAACCCATCCGGTTGCTTATCTCATCTGGGGTAGGTTTCCAGACCGTATAATCCTTCTTCCAAATTCGCGCAACAATGTTTTCTTGGGAGAGCCTCCCTATCTCTTTGGCTACTGTCGGTTGGTATTTACCGAGACTTGCTTTGTATCGATACCCCCGGCAGGTTATAGTTTGGTCGCCTTCTGAGTTGCAACATCGACTATCCCCCATAATTCCCCCCCTCGATCAAAAAGGATTTCACTTGTTTTTTTGAAATTAAATATACTTTTTGCTCTTTCTTGTTTCTGCGGCCTTCCTGCCAGCTTCCCTCCTTTTTCTCGTCAGAGCAGCCTTTTTGCCAGCGTCTTTCATTCTCTTAGTCCAGTCTATGGATTTCTCTCTATCTCTCATTTCTGTCACTATATGAGAAGGAATCAGATCTATGTCGTGCATCTTGTGACAGTTGGGGCATAGAATAACCAAGTTTGAAACGTCATTGTTTTCTCTATTACCGTCAATATGGGCTACCTCCAACACCTCTGGAATGCCAAATCCGCAGCAAGCACAAATGGGGGGATAGTGTTCAAAGGCTTTTTTTCTATAGTTTGACGTTATTGTCATTGTAGGTTTTTACGGTTTTAGGTTAGCATCACCCTTAAATGATGATAGGAGCATAGTAACAAAATTATTAACTAAGTGAAATAGGGGATATGTGTTTACTTTCCCTCTGCCTTCCCTGTGCCCTCGACGGTGAAAATAGGTGGGATGAGTTTTAGGCAATTGGGAATGAGAATTTATCGGCAATAGGGTATAATCAGAAAAAGTTTATACCTGCTAAGAAAGAGGAGGATTAACCCATTTGTTTTCATTCATTTTACGGTTGCCAGAGAGTGTATAAAGAAGCGGGAAAAGGTTACGGTTTTAGGCGAATGATATTTATTCTCCTTTTTGTTATAGTTGCCCTTTCCCTTGTTTCGGGATGTTCGCTTCCCTTTTCCAATAGTTCA
>JAHJSF010000018.1 GCA_018830405.1 Nitrospinota bacterium
CCACCTGTTATTGTTTTTGGTGAAGAGCTGTATAACCTCGCAGCCTGCCTCCTTTCCCCGTTCAAGGGCCTTCCACACCCCTCCGGCGCTTGACATATGAGCTCCAAAAATCATACCGCGCATTCCTTTCTTTTTAGCATGGAATCCCTATAAGGTCATTATAAAGCATTTGAGATATTTGTGTTAAACTTCACATAGTGTTTAGTTGCACAAGTCTGCGTCAGTACTAAGACCGAGAATTTGGCGCGGCCGGCGCGAAGACAACCGCAGCCATAGCAGGGCCTATGGCGAGGATTGACGACAAAGCCGGGCATGTCAAAGGCCGGCCGACTACAGCAAGATTTGTGCAATTAAGCACCAGATAACAAACAATTATTCAGGGAGGTCAATATGCCGCATGTTGTGGTAAAGCTTTTTCCGGGGAGAACGGACGAACAGAAGAAGGCCTGCGCCAAAAGGATTACAGCGGCCTTGATTGAAACGGTTAATGCAACGGAAGGCTCGGTCAGTGTTGCTTTTCATGAGGTAGCCAAGAAGGATTGGGAGAATGTCTACAATATAGAGATTACCGGTGAAGAGGAGAGTCTCTACAAGAAGCCCGGTTATAAGATGGTGGAGGGGGAGATAGTCAACGACTGATTTGCGGAGATTTAGTGGGTAAGATAGCCATCGATAAGATCATAAGGACCAAGAGACGCACCTTTGGATTGCGCGTGGGGAGCGATGCCACCCTAACTGTCCGCGCCCCTCTCCGGGCCGATATAAAATTGATTGAAAAGATTGTGGCCGAAAAGTCGGCCTGGATAGCCAAAAAGCAGGAAGAGGCGCTGAGAAAAGGGAGGGACGTAGTAACCTATAAATTCGAGGCTGGTGAGCTGTTCCACTACCTCGGCCAAGGTTATCCCTTAACCATTGCTGAGCATAGAAAGACCCTAACCCTTGAGGCGAATCACTTTATTCTCCCCCAAAAATATGGCCATAAGGGGAAAGAGGTCTTTGTCAAATGGTATAAGGAAAAGGCGCTTGCCTATGTGGGCAAAAGGGTTGATTATTATTCCCATCAAATGGGATTATCCTATAAGAGTATCAGGATTAGCAGCGCCAAAAAGAGGTGGGGTTCGTGCAGCGGGAAGGGAAATCTAAGCTTTAGCTGGCGGCTTATTCTGGCTGCACCGGAAATAATTGACTATGTTGTAATTCACGAATTGGCCCATCTGAAACACCACAACCACGCCAAAACCTTTTGGTTGTATGTTGAATCTATCCTCCCTAATTATAAGGTGTCGAAGAAGCGGCTAAAGGATAACGGTCATCTTCTCTCGATTTAGAGGTATCTTCTTGTATTTATTAATATTAATCAGTCCCAAATAGAGACTATATTGCTTTTTCAGACCACTGCTGATAACCTACTTAATCTGTTGTATTGATATAATATCATAAGTTCCAAATCGTTGGAGAGGTACCGAAGTGGTCATAACGGGCCCGACTCGAAATCGGGTAGGCTTAACAGTCACGCGGGTTCGAATCCCGCCCTCTCCGTTGATTCCCTGTCATTAGTAGGTAAAACCGGAATAAACAAATAGCTTACAAAGGAGAGACTGTTATGAAAATAAAAGTTAAAGGCAATGTGGATTGGGTTGGCAAGATTGACTGGGACTTGCGGAAGTTCCACGGCAACGAATATTCAACCCATAGAGGGTCGACCTATAATTCTTATCTAATCAGAGAAGAAAAGAATGTCCTTGTCGATACGGTTTGGAACCCTCATGCCAAAGAGTTTGTGGAGAATCTTAGAAGGGAGATAGATCTGGACAAGATCGATTTTATAATAGCCAACCACGCGGAAAGCGACCATAGCGGAGGCCTCCCCGAGCTGATGAGTCATATCCCCGAAACCCCGATATATTGCACAGCCAACGGGGTAAAATCCCTTAAAGGGCATTATCACAAAGACTGGAATTTCCGAACGGTCAAAACAGGGGATAAGCTCGATTTAGGGAATGGGAAGGCCCTGGTTTTTGTCGAAATGAAAATGCTCCATTGGCCGGACAGCATGGCTAGTTATTTGACGGGGGATAATATTCTCTTCAGCAACGACGCCTTTGGGCAGCATTATGCGACCGAATATATGTTTAACGATCTGGTCGATCAGGCTGAACTATTTGCAGAATGCATCAAATATTACGCCAATATTCTTACCCTGTTCAGTTCTTTTGCCGCCAAGAAGATTGATGAGATTCTGGCCCTAAAACTCCCCATCGATATTATCGCTCCGAGTCACGGGATAATCTGGCGCGATAAACCTGCCCAGATTGTCGAAAAGTATATCGCCTGGGCCCAAAATTATCAGGAAAATCAGATAACGATTCTTTACGATACCATGTGGGGGGGCACAAAGATTATGGCCGAGAATATCGCCTTAGGGATAAAGAGGGAGGACAGCGCTGTTAATATAAAACTGTTTAATATCTCAAAGACGGACAAGAACGATATCATCTCCGAGATATTCAAATCGAGATTGATTCTGGTAGGGTCGCCCACAATTGGCCAGGGGATTACCAGCGCCTCGGCCGGTATCCTTGAAGAGATTGAAGGTCTGAAATTTAAAAATAAAAAGGCCGCCGCCTTTGGCTGTTACGGATGGAGCGGTGAATCGGTAGCCAAGCTGAGTGGTCTTCTGCAAAAATCAGGTTTTGAGCTTATCAATGAGGGGATAAAATGTCTATGGAATCCGGATGAGGATAGTGTGGAAAAGTGTATAGCCTTCGGCGCTGAGATAGGGAGGGGGTAAAAATTGCCGGTATCGGAAAAATAGGGCTTTTGGGTCAAGTAGTTCGACATAGTTCTTATTATCATTTAGGGGGGAAAATGATAATAGCCCGTTTTTTTATTATCATTTGGGAAAACAAATCGCTGTTTTGGATATAAATGACAATATGAATTTTCTTATTTATATTTTAGGCTTTAAATGATAATATACCCCGTATGTTCTTTTAGCTCCAAATGAGTGGCGTATGATTGAGGCGATATATGTTTAAGTCGGGAACCTACAAGCAGCAGTATGAGTATAAAAGTTTTTCCCCATCATTCATAAACAATGATTATCAATGGGAGGACTCCAAGATTGTACTCCTGTTGGAGGAGGCTATCCGTTATCTGGGAGAACTCAACGCCTACTCAACCTTGGTTCCTGATGTAGATTTTTTTATCAAGATGCATGTGGTGAAAGAAGCTACCACATCAAGCCGTATTGAAGGAACGAGGACCAATATTGACGAAGTTGTCTTGCCAGAAAATGAAATTAGCCCTGAAAAACGTGATGACTGGGTTGAGGTTCAAAACTATATAAAGGCGATTAATTTTGCCATCGAAGAGCTCAACAAATTGCCACTGTCGATGAGACTGCTTAAAGAAACGCATCGGCTGTTGTTGTCAGGGGCAAGAGGCAATAACAAGCTTCCCGGCGAAGTCAGAAGAAGTCAGAATTGGATTGGAGGTTCCGGCTTGAAAGATGCCTTTTTCATCCCTCCGCACTACGAAGACTTGCCGGATTTGTTAACTGACCTTGAAAAGTTTTGGCACAACAAAAATATTAATCTGCCTAACTTAATTAGAGTCGCCATAAGTCACTATCAATTTGAAACCATTCACCCTTTTCTTGATGGTAACGGTAGGGCGGGGAGGCTTCTGATTACATTGCAATTGGTTGATATGGGTATATTAGGGAAACCCTGTCTCTATCTTTCGGACTTTTTTGAAAGGAATAAGGGCTCCTATTATGACTCGTTAAGTATAGTAAGGGCCTCAAACGATATTGATCAGTGGATAAAGTTTTTTCTTTCCGGGGTCATAGATACAGCGAAGAATGGCAAAGAGACCTTAGAGGCTATCGTCAGACTCAGAAAAAGATATGATGGTAAGATTATAACGATGGGGAGGAAGGCCAAAGTCGCCCAGAAATTATTGTTATTCCTTTTTTCAAATCCTATTGTATCCGTAAATCAGGCCTCAGAGCACTTGAATGTCGGTTTTGCCGCCGCAGGAAGGTTGATAGCGGATTTTCAGAGGCTCGGTTTATTGAAAGAAGTGACAGGTTTTTCGAGAAACAGGTTCTTTGCCCTGTCGGAGTATTTATCCTTATTTAAGTAGGTAAAGGGTGATAACCAAAAAACAAGATTTATTCCGGAAGAGGGGATAAAAAATAGCCGATATCGGGGAAACCTAGTTTTTTGTCAAACAGTAAAATAGGTGTGTCTTGGGCTATAATTAAACCGGTTATAACTGATGTAATTATGAGCGTCCCCCGTTAAATTACAGAAAGATTACTTGAGGAGTAAATATGGCTATACCTGACTATCAATCAATTATGCTCCCCTTGCTGAAATTAGCGGGAGATAATAAAGAGCACGGTGCAAGGGAATCGGTAGACTTCATGGTTAATTTTTTTAAACTAACCGAAGATGAGAGAAAGGAATTTTTGCCGAGCGGTTCGCAGCGCATCATTGATAATCGGGTTGGCTGGGCCAGAACGTACCTTAAAAAGGCAGGACTCCTTGAATCCCCTAAAAGGGGATATTTCAGAATAACTAATCTTGGGATTGAGCTTCTTAATAAGAATCCGTCAGAGATTAATACAAAGGCCCTGGAGCAATTTCCTTTATTTTTAGAATTTAGAAACACTAAAAGGGAAAAGGAAGATGGCGACGAAGTAGAGATTGAAAATGTAGCCACAAAAACACCCGAAGAACTTTTAGAATATGGCTACCAAAAGATTATAAAAGAGGCTCATCGCGTCTTAGTGTGGGTAAA
>JAHJSF010000115.1 GCA_018830405.1 Nitrospinota bacterium
AACGGAAGGCATGGGGAGTATGCTCTAACCACCCATGGAGAAACAACAGAATTAATATGAAACACAGTGAGGTTATAGGGACTATCCCCCTAACCCAAACCAAAACCCTACAAAGGGGACATTTCTAAATAGTTTTGACATTTTCCCTTCAAATAATTGACAATAAGGGGTGAGTTTGTTACTAATGGAGGGGTTAAATTTTAGTTGTAGTTAAGCAGTTAATCTAAGGAGTGAAGAAAAATGATTACAGAGGCGTTTGCAGCAGGCGCCGGTGCAGCAACCGGTGGTAGCCAGTCGATACTAATGAACGTTGCCCCTTTGGCGGCTATGTTCTTAATATTTTATTTTATTCTTATTCGTCCCCAGGCTAAAAAACAGAAAGAGCTTCAAAGGATGTTGGAATCGTTGAAGCCAGGTAACTCTGTCGTTACCTCCGGTGGAATTCATGGGACAATCGTCAAGATTAAAGATGATATTATAACCCTTCAGGTCGCCGAAAATGTCCGTATAAAGGTCAACAAAGGGGCTATAGGCGCCCTGAGTCTTGCCCAAGAGGCCTAATCTATTGTGCCCTTTACAACAAACTTTCCCTAATCCTTATTCGATAATATGAGAAAAGAGCATTACTGGAGGATTGCCCTCATTGTGTTGGTTGTGGTCGGCTCCCTATTCCTTGCCTATCCCCTCAATGAGAAGATAAACCTTGGTCTCGACCTGCAGGGAGGGATGCACCTTGTGTTGGAGGTGGAGGCGGATAAAGCGGTTGAGTCTATGCTCAGCCACTATGCCGATAATCTATCCGACAGCCTAAATAGTAATGAGGCAGAGGATGTGTTTGTAAAGTATTCCAATGCGACCATAGTTGTTGAGTATGAAAAGGGGGTATCTGGGGATGTTGCCGGAAAGATTGGTAAGGATTTCCCCGAATTGGTTTCCGAGCCGCAGTCTGAAGAGGGAAAGATTGTTTATCGTTTTTCCGAGGATAAGGCCAAGGAGATAAGGGAAAAGGCAGTTGATCAAGGCTTAGAGACCATCCGCAACAGGATAGACCAGTTTGGCGTGGCCGAGCCTTCGATTCAGCGTGAAGGGGAAGAGCGTATTGTTGTTCAGCTCCCCGGCATTAAAGATACCCAGAGGGCCATAAATCTTATCGGTAAGACGGCCAGATTAGAGTTTAAGATGGTCGATGATGAAGGAGACCTTGAGGCGGCCCTTAACGGAGATATTCCGGAAGGTGATGAGATACTCTATGAGAGACGTGTCGACGATGTAAGCGGACAGTCATCTACTACCCCTTTCCTGCTCAAAAAGAAGGTTATGATGACCGGTGAATATATCACCAGTGCCGATGTCCGTATAGATACCCAATACAACGAACCTTATGTCATAGTCAGTTTTGACAAGATAGGGGGAAAACTATTCGGCAAGATAACCAGGGAGAATGTTGGAAGGCACCTGGCTATAGTCTTGGATGGAAATATCTACTCTGCCCCGGTTATCAGGGAAGAGATAGGGGGTGGGTCTGCTCAGATAACAGGTTCGTTTACCACCGAAGAGGCCCACGACCTGGCCATCAGCCTAAGGGCTGGATCACTTCCCGCTCCGGTAAGGATTCTTGAGAATAGGACAGTAGGGCCGTCTCTGGGACGGGATTCGATAAACCGCGGTCTCAAGTCAATGATGATAGGCGGGCTTCTTGTGATTCTCTTTATGATCTTCTACTACAGGGGGGCCGGTCTTATAGCGGTCTTTGCCCTATCTATGAATATAGTGATACTTCTGGGCTGTATGGCCTATTTCAAGGCCACCTTAACCCTTCCGGGTATTGCAGGCATCATATTGACCATTGGTATGGCGGTTGATGCCAATATCCTCATCTTTGAGCGAATCAGAGAAGAACTTGAGATAGGCAAGACGGTTAGGAGTGCCGTAGAGGCAGGTTTTGCCAGGGCCTTTCTGACTATACTTGATGCCAATATCACCACCCTAATTTCGGCCATTGTTCTCTTTCAATTCGGAACAGGGCCGATAAAAGGATTTGCGGTCACATTGTCGGTTGGCATACTGGCCAGTATGTTTACCGCCGTATTTGTAAGTCATGTATTATTTAATATGCTCACCTTGCGGAGTGGAAAGGTCACAAAACTAAGCATATGATTCACGTTATAAGCAAGAACACCAATATAGATTTCGTTAAGAGCCGTAAATTAGCTATCTCCTTATCCTTGGGTCTCATAGCCCTAAGCCTTGTCTCCCTTGTTGCTAGGGGAGGTTTTAATATGGGGATCGACTTCTCAGGCGGAACGATGGTTCAGGTCAGGTTTACCCAAGATGTAAAGACACAGGAAGTGAGAAGCGCCCTGACCGGTTTTGGGATGAAAGACAGCGAGATACAGCGGATAGGGGAGAGTGGTAATGAGATTATTATCAGGACAAGTAGCTCCGCAGATATGCTTAGGGATACAGGAGAGACGATTAAAAAGCTTCTTACGGAGTCCTTTCCCGGAAATAGCGTAGAGATAAGAAGGGTTGAGATGGTAGGCCCAAAGGTAGGTAACGACCTCAGAACAAAGGGGATATTGGCCTTTTTATACTCTATCGTCCTAATGCTTGTCTATATATGGTGGAGATTTGAACTAAGCTTTGGTGTTGGGGCAGTAATTGCCCTCATCCATGACGTTCTTATCACGCTTGGTTTTGTGAGCATGTTCAACATAGAGTTCGACCTTAAGATTGTGGCCGCCATCCTGACCCTCGTCGGTTACTCGATAAACGATACAATAGTCGTCTATGATAGAATCCGTGAGAACCTGAGGGTTGCCAAGAGAGGGGATTATGAGGGAACCGTTAATAGGAGTATCAATGGGACCTTAAGCCGTACCCTCTTAACCTCCTTAACCACCTTTATTGTGGTTGTAATCCTCTTCTTCTTTGGTGGAGAGGTTATTCACGGATTCTCCTTTGCCCTGATGGTTGGGATAGTAACCGGAACTTATTCTTCCATATACATAGCCAGTCCGGTTGTTCTTCTCTGGGAGAATAGAAGTAAAGGGAGCCTTCCTGCAAAAAAGAAGTCTGCTAAGTAGTTAGTATATACATATTGTTTGGTGTTTCTATTTTAGGGCAATATTTTAGCGTGTGAACCTTTTTGTTTATCCCTTGGCCGCCTTGTCTGTATCTCCCATCCAAATAAGTTTTGATTGGAGCGAGAGGGGTTTGATATAATCCACTGAAAACATTAACCAAATAAATAAGAATAGATAATGAAAAGCGATACCATTAAAAAAGGCATTCAGAAGGCGGGCAGCCGTTCCCTACTCTATGCTACCGGAATAACTACTAAGGCTATGGAAAAGCCTTTTATTGGGATAATCTCCAGTTTTACCGACATAGTTCCCGGCCATATCGGAATGCGGGATATGGAGCGTTTCATAGAGAAGGGGGTTCATTCCGGTGGAGGCTATGCCTTTATCTCTTCCGTTCCGGCCATATGTGACGGAATTGCTATGGGTCACAGCGGAATGCGCTACTCTCTTCCGCTTAGGGAACTTATTGCCGATATGGTAGAGTCTGTTGCTTTGGCTCACTGTTTCGATGGTCTGGTTATGCTGACCAACTGCGATAAGATTACCCCGGGAATGTTGATGGCGGTTGCCAGACTTGATATACCTTCCGTTATTGTTACCGGAGGGCCGATGCTTGCGGGGAGAAGAGGAGAGAGAAGACTCTCCCTAGTTAAAGATACCTTTGAAGCGGTTGGCCGCTATCAGAAGGGGGAGATAACTGCTGATGACTTAGCCTGTTCCGAAAGGGAGGCCTGCCCAGGAGTTGGTTCCTGTCAGGGTCTCTATACCGCCAATACTATGGCCTGTGTAACCGAGGCACTAGGGATGTCACTCCCCGGTTGCGGAACCGGTTTGGCTGTATCCGCCAATAAACGCCGTATCGCCTTTGATAGTGGGGTTAAAGTTTGTGAGTTGGTAGCCAAGAATATTACCCCTAGGCAGATAATGACCGAGGCCGCCTTTGATAATGCCATAAGGGTTGATATGTCTCTGGGCGGTTCTACCAATACGGTTTTGCACATTACAGCCATTGCCCATGAGGTTGGGCTTACGCTCAACCTTGAGAAATTTGATAAGATAAGCAAGGAGACCAAGCAGATTACAAATATTCAGCCCAACGGCGAATCCCTGATGGAGGATGTTGAGTATGGAGGTGGTGTTCCGGCCATAATGAAGACCATCGGAGCCCAGATGAATGACTTACCCACAGTCTCTGGCTATACAATAAAAGAGATAATGGATGCGGCTGAGGTGTTGGACACAGAGACGATAAGGCCTCTGGAGAGAGCCTTTAAGCCTGAAGGGGGAATAGCAATACTTAGAGGGAATATTGCCCCTGATGGTGGTGTTGTTAAGCAGGCCGGGGTACATGAGGTTATGATGGACTTTACCGGTTCAGCCAGGGTGTTTGACTCGGAAGAGGGAGCTATGGCTGCCATCATGGGTGGAAAGATAAAGGGGGGCGATGTTGTTGTAATACGCTATGAAGGCCCCAAAGGAGGACCGGGAATGAGAGAGATGCTCTCCCCGACCGCCGCCCTTATCGGTATGGATTTGCAAGATTCTGTGGCCCTTATTACCGATGGAAGATTCTCAGGTGGAACATCTGGTCCCTGTGTAGGTCATATATCTCCTGAGGCGATGGTCGGGGGACCGATTGCATTGATTGAAAATGGGGATAAAATACATATAGATATTCACAACAGGAAGATAACCCTTCAGGTTGATGATGATACTTTGAATAAGCGCCGCCAGGGATGGTCTGCGCCGGAGCCCAAAATTAAAAAGGGTTATTTGGCGCGCTACGCTAAGGTGGTGACTTCGGCCAATACCGGGGCAATAGTAGAATAGAAGGATTTTAGGAGTATACCTTTATGAAGATGAGTGGTTCCAAGATATTGATAGAGTCCCTTAGGAAAGAGGGGGTTGACACTATATTTGGTTATCCGGGGGGTGCCCTTATTCCTATATATGATGTTTTGTATGGTGAGGAGAGTATAAGGCACATCCTAGTCCGTCACGAACAGGGGGCTGTTCATGCGGCCGATGGTTATGCCAGGTCGACCGGAAAGGCAGGTGTCTGTCTGGTTACCTCAGGCCCCGGTGCGACCAATACCGTCACCGGTATAGCTACCGCCTATATGGATTCTATCCCTATGATTATTATAACCGGTCAGGTTAATACGAATATGATAGGGAATGATGCCTTTCAGGAGGCGGATATAGTTGGTATCACCCGCCCCTGTACCAAGTATTCTTATCTGGTCAAGAGGACGGAAGATATAGCTCAGACTGTTAAGGAGGCCTTTTATATAGCCACGACCGGAAAACCTGGTCCTGTTTTGATCGATATCCCGAAGGATGTTACCACTGGGACGGCCAAGTTCAGCTATCCGGAGAGTGTCAGCATCCGCAGTTATAATCCTACCTACAAGGGACATGTGGGGCAGGTGAAGAAGGCGGTTGATGCGATGGCCAAGGCTACTAAACCCCTTATTTTTATAGGGGGGGGTATTATAGCCTCAGATGCAGCCGGACAACTCAAAAAGTTTACCGACCAGGTAAACATCCCGGTTGTTTCCTCTCTAATGGGATTGGGGGGATTCCCGGGCGACAACGAACTCTTCCTTGGCATGTGTGGTATGCATGGCACCTATCATGCCAATATGGCCATGACCCATACCGATCTTCTTATAGCCATAGGGGTCCGTTTTGATGATAGGGTGACGGGGAATATAAGCAAGTTTGCCCCCAATGCCAAGATTATACATATTGATATTGACCCAACATCTATCAGTAAAAATGTTCCGGCTGATATACCAATTGTGGGGGATGCCTCGGATATCATTAAAAACATGAATGAGGTCCTGAAGAAGGTGGATTGTAACTGGAAGGGTATGTATAAAAAATGGCTTGAAGAGATAGGTGATTGGAAGAGAAGCAACCCGCTCCACTATAAACAGGGAAAGACTACCATTAAGCCCCAGTATGTCATTGAGCAGATATATGAGATGACCAAGGGGAAGAGCGTTATAGTGGCTACCGAGGTTGGCCAGAACCAGATGTGGACAGCCCAGTTCTTCCCATTTCTTGAGCCAAGGACATTTTTAACCTCCGGCGGATTGGGGACTATGGGTTATGGGCTGCCGGCTGCCATAGGGGCCCAAGTTGCCTTCCCGAATAAGCTTGTCTTTGATATTGCCGGCGACGGGAGTATACAGATGAATATTCAGGAGCTGGCTACAGCTGTTCAGCATAAGCTTCCGGTTAAGGTTATTATCTTGAATAATGGTTATCTCGGTATGGTCAGACAGTGGCAGGAATTCTTCTTCGACAAACGTTATTCGCATACCGATATGCAGGCTCAGCCCGACTTTGTTAAATTGGCCGAGGCCTACGGTGCCTTGGGACTTAGAGCTACCAAGGTGTCTGAGGTTAACGACGTTCTTAAAAAGGCTATTGAGGCCACTATACCGGTTGTGGTTGATGTTCGTGTAGATAGGGAGGAGAATGTATATCCTATGGTCCCGGCTGGTGGGGCTATCAATGAAATGCTTCTTGCTTAGGGGATGTCAAAATGCGTCATACAATATCTATTCTGGTAGAAAATCATTTTGGGGTTCTTTCCCGAATCTCAGGTCTCTTTAGTGGACGGGGATTTAATATAGACTCCCTCTCCGTTGCCGAGACGATAGATGCCGGTATCTCAAGAATGACCATCGTGACCCGTGGCAACGACCAAGTTATAGAGCAGATAACCAAACAGCTCAACAAGCTTGTTGATGTTATCAAGGTCGTTGACCATACCGAGGGGGAATTTGTTTCCCGTGAACTGGCCCTTATCAAGGTGAACGCCGAGGAGAAGAACAGGGACGAGATTCTTAGGATCACGGATATATTTCGTGGTAAGGTGGTTGATGTTTCTCCTCAAACCTACACCATTGAGGTTACGGGGACACAGGACAAGATCGAAGGATTTATCAATATGATAAGACCTTTGGGGATAAAAGAGATTGCTCGCACCGGTAGGGTGGCGATGTCAAGAGGGATGAAATCTCTCAAAAATTAATAAACTTTGGAAAGGAATTAGGCAGAATGGCGACTATTTATTACGATAAAGATGCAGACCTTAAATATCTTGAAGGAAAGACAATAGCGATTGTCGGTTACGGCAGTCAGGGTCATGCCCATGCCTTGAACCTGAAGGATAGCGGTCTTAACGTAATAGTTGGACAGAGAAAGGGGAGCAAGTCTTGGGCCAAGGCGGAGAGAGAGGGGTTGACCGTCTTTACTGTTGAAGAGGCAGCCAAGAAGGCCGATGTTATAATGATGCTGGCCCCAGATACATCACAAGCCGATATATTTAATGCAGATATTGCCCCGAATCTTAAAAAGGGGAAGGCCATAGCCTTTGCCCATGGATTCAATATTCACTATGGGCAGATTATCCCGCCTGAGAATGTCGATGTGTTTATGGTTGCCCCTAAGGGACCGGGACATCTCGTTAGAAGGGTTTATCAGGAGGGGAAAGGGGTTCCCTGTATAGTTGCTGTTGAGCAGGATGCCACCGGCAATGCCAAGAACATCGCCTTGGCCTATGCCAAAGGGGTTGGGGGAACGAGGGCCGGTGCTATCGAAACGACCTTCTCTGAGGAGACCGAGACCGACCTTTTCGGCGAGCAGGCCGTTCTTTGCGGGGGTGTTTCTGAGCTTATCAGGGCCGGGTTTGATACGCTGGTCGATGCCGGATATCAGCCGGAGATTGCCTACTTTGAGTGTCTCCACGAGATGAAGCTTATTGTTGACCTGATACACGAAGGGGGTATTGCCAACATGAGATACTCTATCAGCGATACCGCCAAGTATGGTGATATTACGGTTGGTCCGAGAATTATAACCGATGAAACCCGCCAAGAGATGCGTAGGGTTTTGGACGAGATTCAGGATGGCCGGTTTGCCAGAAATTGGATACTTGAGAATAAGGCCAATAGGCCTTCTTATAACGCGCTTCTGAGACAGGGAGCCAAGCACCGGATAGAGGTGGTTGGTGAGAAGCTTAGGGGAATGATGGGCTGGATAAGCAAAAAGGCCGAGTAATACGAGGTTGCATTCAAACGCTAACTGCGTTGCAGAGCCTGTCCCGACTTGTTCGGGATCAGCTCCTTAACCTACGGATTACAACCCCCTAGCCCCCTTTATTAAGGGGGAATTTTAGTAGAGTCCTCATTTGTTAAGGGGTATAGTCCTCTACCCCCATCTGCTAAGGGGGCCAGCCCTCTTATTCCCCCTTAATAAAGGGGG
>JAHJSF010000116.1 GCA_018830405.1 Nitrospinota bacterium
AACGGAAGGCATGGGGAGTATGCTCTAACCACCCATGGAGAAACAACAGAATTAATATGAAACACAGTGAGGTTATAGGGACTATCCCCCTAACCCAAACCAAAACCCTACAAAGGGGACATTTCTAAATAGTTTTGACATAAAAATTATAGTCATATAATTTGATATTAAAATAGCTGGTAGTATATAATCCTACTCAGCGGGTATTTAGGGCCTTTTATTTACAAATTACCCCAATTTTAGGCAAAACCTTACACACTAATCGGCAGATAAGTTATGGCAGAATCTACCTCTGATAAAGAAAAGACAGCCCAGCCCGAGGCCGAGTCAAAGAAAAAGGTAGAGGCTGTGGTTAGTTTGCCCAAAGCCAAGGACGCATCAGAAACCAAAAAAATGGCCCCTGCGGCAAAAAAGAAGACGCCCAAGGCCCCGGCCGAACCAAAACCGAAGAAAATCGTTCCGCCCCCATCTATCAACAATATAATCCTAAACTCGGCCATAAAGATTGCCAAGGATGTCGGAGCAAAATCTATCTTCCTCTTTGCCGACATAGTGGAGGATTTGAAACAACTGGAAGATATATCGAAAAAAGGAAACTTTGTATTCCTGACCAAGAACATAGAGATGATAAAGCAGGCCATACCAACTGGAGAAATAAAGATAATAGAACTCCCCAGCGTCGATCTGACCCGTACCGCCATTACTAAACTATCGGTAATGAAGGGTCTCTATTCAGGATTCATTGAGGCGAACGACAAGATACTCTTCCTGACCGGAGCGGAGGGGCTTAAATATCTCGATAGTATCCTTGTTCTCGACATAGGGAAGGAATCGCAGATGCTCTCTTCGGTAAACGTGGGAAGTATAGTTGAGGGGCTTAAACCGGAGGTATTTGAGGCCGTGCTTAATATGGCTATAGAGCTGTCCCGCCAAGGGAGAGAAGGGAAGTCTGTTGGAACAGTCTTCGTGGTTGGTGACGATAAAAAGGTGATGCAGCTCTCCCGTCAGATGATCTTCAACCCCTTTATGGGCTACCCGGAGAAGGAGCGTAATATTGTCAACCCCGATCTTAGAGATACCATTAAGGAATTCTCCGCCCTTGACGGGGCATTTGTCATAAGTTCGGATGGGGTGGTTTTGGCCGCCGGACGCCACCTCAACGCCGCCGCTGAAAAGGAGTCTCTCCCTATGGGGCTTGGAAGCAGGCATGTGGCCGGGGCCGGAATAACCGCAGTAACCGACGCCATAGCCTTTGTTCTATCTGAATCTACCGGTGATGTCCGAATCTTTAAAGGCGGGAAAGTCTTTATGGAGATTGAGAAAGAGACGAAGTAGGAATACCTCTACCTCGGAACCGAGGCCTTATATATCTTACCCAGGCCGCTAATCTTATATCCCTCGACAGCTGAGGGGATAAGAACAACCTTCCCCTTATCAAACCCTAACCCTTCTTTATCCCCTACTTGGGTGATATGTGTATCCCCTTCAATACATATCATTATCTCCACGCCTTGATCAGGAGGTGAAACATAATCCTCTTCTCCGTTCAGTGTAATAATTGATAGGGAAAATTCATCCGCACATTTTTCATATGCCAATTCCGCATTGTTGACAGCTTGAGGAGAAATAATTTTCAGGGGGCCGTAGTTAAAGCTAAGAACCTTGAGGAGCTCCGGTAAATCAACATGTTTTGTGGTCAGTCCCCCTCTCAGCAGATTATCAGAGTTGGCCATAAGCTCCATGCCGACCCCTCTGAGATAGGTGTGAAATTCGCCTGGCTCCAGGAATAAGGCCTCCCCCGGATTGAGTAAAACAAGATTTAGAAGGAGAGGGGAAATAACGCCAATATCTCCCGGATAGTAATAGTTTAATTTTAAGATCCAATCAAAGATCGGAGAAGTCCCCTTCTTAGCCGCCGCTAATTTGACCACTTCATCAATAAGCTCTTTTTTCCTTGTCGGAGAAAATTCAAGAATGAGCCTAAAGAACTTCCTCAATCCCAATCTGTTTTGATTATAGGCCAATTCGTCTACCTCTTTGGCCAGACTTGTAAGTTTAATATCTTCCAGGAGAGAAATAATTTCTGCTATATCTCTGAAGCCGGCCATGATCCAAAATTTAGTTACGGCACAAATAATCTCCGGCTTATGGTTGTCATCGGGGTAGTTTCTCTCCGGACTATCAATCGGGACAGCACGTCTATTCTCTTCGGCAAACCCCTCCTTGGCCTGGCTCAAGTTAGGATGGGCCTGTATCGAAAGAGGGGTATCGGCGGCTATAACCTTAAAGAGAAAGGGGAGTTTTTTGCCAAACCTCTTCTCCACGTAGTCGCCAACTATTCCGGCATCTCCCTCAATAAGCTTAGAGAGAGAAATATACTTCCCATCGCTCGATACCATTGAGGGGGCCTTAGGGTGGGCGCCCATCCACAATTCCGCCTTCGGGTGTCCATCCGGCTCCTCGCCAAGAATGGCAGGAATAACCTCGGGAGAACCCCAAACATATTCTTGAACACTATTAATCAGATAAGTTATTTTATTCATTATTTTTTGTCAGGCTGTTAAAAGTTGTTCTATTTTACCATAGCTATTCATCGTAACTTATATATTCTCAGCTTTCCCCCTAAGTGTATCCAGAAGGAGTCTCATATCATCCGGCAGAGGGGCCTCAAAGCTCAGCCTCTCCCCGGTATGCGGGTGAGTAAATTGGATCTTGGCGGCATGCAGGGCCTGTCTGTCTATAAGATTTCTCTTTACCTTTTTCGGGCCGTAGACCAGGTCACCAACCACCGGCCTGTTTAGCGAGGCCAGATGAACCCTTATCTGGTGCGTCCGGCCCGTCTGAAGATCTACCTCCAAAAGGGAATGACCTGTCGGTAATTCTTCTACCACCCGATAGAGGGTAATGGCCTCACGCCCCCTGTCTGAATGGACAGACATAATTTTCCTTTTGGCGGAATGTCTCCCTATCGGCAGATTAATCTCGCCGGTTGAATCTTTAAACTTCCCGACAACTACGGCTAAATAGGTTTTTTTAACACTCCGCTCCTTAAGCTGCCTGGATAAAGAGCGATAAGACTCATCATCCTTGGCAACAACCATAAGACCGGATGTGTCCTTATCAAGACGATGGACTATCCCCGGCCTATCGGAACCAGACTCTTTAGCCAGATAAGGGGTATAGTTAAGAAGGGCATTAACCAAGGTTCCCTGCTGATTGCCGGCGGCCGGGTGAACAACCATCCCGTGGGGTTTATTAACAACTATTATATAATCATCCTCATAGACTATATCTATCGGAATATCCTCTCCCAGCAGCCCCGTCTCCCCCCCATTAGGAATCTTGACCCTAACCTCCTCTCCCCC
>JAHJSF010000117.1 GCA_018830405.1 Nitrospinota bacterium
CCCAATACAACCGATTTTGCCATCATGTTTCTTCCGGTCGAAGGGCTCTACGCCGAGGTTTTGAGACATCCCGGGCTGGTGGAGATATTGCAGAGAGATTACTCTATCGCCCTAACCGGGCCGACCACGCTGTTCGCCCTTCTGAATAGTTACAACAACGGTTTCAGGGCCTTGGCCATAGAGAAACGGGGGAAAGAGGTCTGGCATGTTCTGGACAGTGTAAAGAGTGAATTTGCCAAATTCTCCGAACATCTCTCCAAGGTTCACAAACAGCTGAGTACCGCCAAAGAATCTCTGGAGACATTGCAGAGCACGAGGACAAGCGCCATTGAAAGGAAATTAAGGGCTATCGACGGGATCGATTATATTGAGACAAAGGATATCATCTCTCTGCCTGAAAATGGGGAACAACCCCCCAGTCCCCCTTTGTTAAGGGGGGAATAAGGGGATGCCTCCATAACTCCCCCTTTAGCGCCCCCGCCATAATCCTCCCCCTGCGGCGGGAGAGGACAAAGGAGGGGGGGAATTATTATAGGGGGGATGAAGGGGGAGTTGAAACAGCAATCTTATTAAAGTTCATCTTATTTTTTTAAGGTATAAATCTCCCCTGACCCCTCTTTGCCAAAGAGGGGGATTATGGCTACCTTTGTCAAAGGGAGGGGTTATACGAAAGGGGGACTCTGCTAAAAATCCCCCTTAACAAAGGGGGCCGGGGGGTTGTGCAATTCCCCCTTAACAAAGGGGGGTTCACCTCACGTCCCCCCATAATTCCCCGGTCAGGGGGGAGAATTTTGCCTATTTACAATATTCCCCCTTTAGAAAAGGGGGATGAAGGGGGAGTTGAAAGTGCTTAGAGGTAAACAGAGGATATCTCCTGGAAATATAAGATAAAAAGTTGTTGGCAAGTTCCCAACATATGATATCGTCCTATATTATTAAGCGTCTTGGGTGTGGCGAAAGGGGCTTGATCAAAACAGTCTTATTATCTCGCCATGCGATTCGTTTTTTCACTCGATAAAAACAATTAAAGGAAAGATTGCCGAGATATGAGCACCATAAATCTGAAACGTCTCCTCTCTAAAAAGAAGTTAATTCCCCTAATTAAGAATATCGCCTCCCTATATAAAGAGGGTGTTACCATTAGAGCCTCGGACGGTACTCTTATTTTCGAAGCGGGAGAGGGGGCACGCCCCGTTGAATATCCCCTGACATTGGGGGATGAGACATTAGGGGTAGTCTGCGGGGGAGAGAAAACAGCCGAGATAATAGACCTTCTAAATTACATTATCAGCAGCGAATATGAAAAAAAGACGCTGGCCAAAGAAACCCTCGACAAGTATAAGGAGATAACCCTTCTATCCGACCTTGGAGAAAGGATAACAGCCTGCCTGAATAAAAGGCAGGTGGCCGAGCTGATAATAGAGGAGATTCGGAAGGCTATAAAGTTTGACGGCATATCGGTGATGTATCTGAACCGAGACACGGGGATGCTCCAAATCCTGGCCTCCTCAAATCAGGCCTATTTTTCCATCGCTTTGGGAGCGGGCATAGCCGGTTCGGTCGCCTCTAAGGGAAAAGGGGAGATAGTCAACGATGTCTCTTCTGATCCGAGGTTTATCCCCGGCCCCAACCCGATGAGCTCCATCATGTGTGTCCCCCTCAAGATAAACGACAGGGTAATAGGTGTCATAAATGTCCATAGTGTCCTCCCCCATGTCTATTCCGCCAAGTCTTTAAAGCTCCTGGCCACCATTGCCGCCCCGGCGGCCATTGCCATAGAAAATGCCAGGCTTTACGAGGATATGAGAGAAACCTTCTTGGCCACCATTCAAACCTTGGCCGCAACAATTGAAAAGAGAGACACCTATACCACGGGACATACCGAAAGGGTTTCAGACTACAGTTTGGCCATAGGGAAGTCAATAGGTTTAACCGATTCACAGCTTGACAAACTGAAGCTTGCCTCGATACTGCACGACATAGGGAAGATTGGCGTAAAGGATACTATCCTCCTTAAGAAGGGGAAACTTACTGACGAGGAATTTGCCGAAATGAAAAAACACGCCGAGTATGGGCACGAGATTCTGAGTCCCATAGCCCAACTGAAAGAGATACTTGACGGGGTTAAATTTCACCACGAAAGATATGACGGCCAAGGTTATCCTGACGGACTCAAAGGGGACGAGATATCGATAGAGGCAAGGATAATAGCTATAGCCGACTCATATGATGCCATGACCTCCGACCGCCCTTACCGAAAAAATCTCGGCCAAGAGGAGGCCCGAAGAGAACTTGTAAGGGGTTCAGGGACTCAGTTTGACCCTGAGATAGTGGAAATATTCTTAAAAAATTCGGCCCATAAGGGCAGACAAGGTTGATAATTTGCCCACTCCATAAACAGGCTACCTAAGCAGAAATATACTGGAGAAATGTGTGTCTAAGAATAGAGGAGCAGAATGAAGATGCCGCAGATTTTGATTGTAGATGATGAACCACTCATAAGGATGCTCTTGGAGCAGACTCTCGAAGAACTTGAGGATGAGGGGGTGGAGATTATTACCGCTGAAAATGGAGAAGAGGCCCTCTCGATAATCAGAGATAAAAATCCGCAACTCGTATTTCTCGATATTATGATGCCCAAAATGAACGGCTTTGAGGTGTGCAACAAGGTCAAGAATGAACTCAAGATAGAAGGTATCTATATCGTCATGCTCACCGCCAAGGGGCAGGAATTTGATATTGATAAGGGGAAATGTGTCGGAGCGGATATATATATGACCAAACCATTTGACCCGGATGCAATAGTTGCCAAGGCCAGAGAAGTTCTCGGTCTGTAACGGACTAGTATCCTGTCTGTAATGCTTCTTTACACTTTTTGTAGTGTCATTCCGCACTTGATGCGGAATCCAGTCCTTGTTTTTTCTGGATTCCCGCTTTCGCGGGAATGACAAAATTGTGTAAAGTTATTTATAAGACAGGAGACTATAATGGATAAAAATATCTTTAAAAAGGTTTGGCACGGGATAATAATTGCCGACTACTATCTGGCCGCCTCCCTCCTCCTAATCGCCTCCATACTGAAGATAAGCCACCCGGCCATGAGTGAACTTCTGGCCAAAATCGCCGAATACCAAATAGTCTCATTCGGGACAATGGTTTCACTAACCTATATCTACCCTTGGATAGAACTAATCATCGCCCTATACGCCTTAATCGGCTGGCGAGGGGAGTGGACGGCCAGAGGGATGGCTTTCCTATACATCTTCTTCAGTCTGATAATCTTAATCGGGGCAGAAGGTAATATATTCTCTACCATCGACTGCGGCTGTTTCGGGCTGGGAGAAGGTTCTCCTATCTATTGGCTGCTGCTAAGAAATGTCTCCATAGCCATCCCCCTCCTCTTCTTCAAAAGGGGGGATAGGAACCGGCTCCTATTCTATCGGCTCCCCTTCAAAACAGGGGCGCTTTAACATCTCTTTAAGGTTCCCCTCTTTAATCGCCTCTCGTATATCGGCAATCAGCTTTAGGTAGAAATGTATATTGTGGATAGATTGTAGGCGGTAAGAGAGCATCTCCCCCGATGTATAGAGATGTCTCAGATAGGCCCGTGAATAATTACGGCAGGTGTAGCAGGAGCAGTTGGGGTCAAGCGGTCCATGGTCTTCCCTATATTGGCTGTTCCTTATCGAAACCTTCCCCTGGCTGGTAAACATCAGACCGTTTCTGGCATTTCTGGTAGGCATAACGCAATCAAACATATCTATCCCGAGAAGAATCGCCCGGAGAATATCTATCGGTCTCCCAACCCCCATCAGGTAGCGGGGCATATCCTCGGGGAGCATGGCTGCGGTATACTCCACCACCTCATACATCTTCTCCATCGACTCACCAACTGAAAGTCCGCCGATGGCATAACCGTCAAAGCCGATACCGACTATATCCTCAACGCTTCTCTCCCGAAGGTCTCTGAATACGGAGCCCTGCACGATACCGAAGAGTGCCTGGTCTCTCCTCTTATGATGGGCTCGCGACCTTTGCCCCCAATCCCTGGTCAGCTCCACCGATTTGGCCGCCTCTTCTCTGGTACAGGGGAAAGGGGTAGGTTCATCAAAGGCCATTATGATATCGGCCCCTATCCCCTCCTGAATCTCCATGGAGCGTTCGGGGGTAATAAAATGTTTTGAGCCGTCGAGGTGCGACTGAAACTCAACGCCATCATCGTTTCTCTTTTTAAGTTTGGCCAGGCTGAACATCTGGAAACCGCCGCTGTCGGTCAGGATTGGGCGATCCCAGTTCATAAATTTATGGAGACCGCCGAACGATTTTATAAGGTCAACCCCCGGGCGGAGGTAGAGATGATAGCTGTTCCCCAATATTATCTCGACATTGCTTGCCTCAAGTTCCTCCTTGGTCAGTGTCTTAACGGAACCTAAGGTTCCGACCGGCATAAAGATAGGGGTATTTATTACACCATGCGGTGTGATTAATCGCCCCAGGCGGGCGGCTGATGTCTTGTCCTTCCCTATAACCTCAAAACTAAATCCCTCTTTATCTATCACTCTCAAGATCCATATATTTACGATTTAACTTTCTCTCAGCAAACCACAACAATTTTAAACCACAGAGACACAGAGAAGAATTAAAAGCCGAAGGCATCCGCTTTCCCCTTCCCGCCCTCTCACTTTTAGGCTTGGAACAGGTTGGTTAAGGTAATAAGCCTAAAGCCTGTCTGAGCAAGGCGTAGCCTTGCGAGTTCTTTAGGCTCCGAAACCAACCGTTGTTTCAAGCCGTTAAAAAAGTGGGGAGGCGGCGTATTCTTTGCTTCGTTTCTTGTCCGCACAAGAAATGAAGAAGAAAAAACTACCCCAAAAGCTCCGCCTTGCGACAGAGTGAGGGATAGGGACAATAGTCGCAGTCCCCCCCCCTA
>JAHJSF010000001.1 GCA_018830405.1 Nitrospinota bacterium
AAGGCGTATGTGCGCTATGTTAAAAGAGGGGGGACGGACGAACAGGTTGTCCTTTCAAGGGTACATCCGGGGTTCCTGACAAAACTCTTCGAACTTGAGGTGCCGGAAATAAACGAGGGAATAGTAGAAATAAAGGGGGCCGCTAGAGACGTCAGCGGTCGTTCTAAGATAGCGGTAATCTCACACAAAAAGGAGATAGACCCGGTTGGCGCCTGCGTGGGGATGAAGGGTGTACGCATACAGGCGATTGCCGATGAACTCGACGGAGAGAAGATTGATATTGTTGTTTGGTCTGACAATCCGGTTGAATACCTGAAAAACGCCTTAAAGCCGGCCAAGGTTTCAAAGGTTATATGCGACGAAGACAGAAAACACTTGTTGGCCATTGTGCCCGATGATCAGCTCTCCTTGGCCATTGGCAAGAAGGGGCAGAATGTAAAACTGGCGGTAAAACTAATCCGTTGGAATGTCGACATAAAAAAGGAGTCGGAGTATTATGGTAAGGGTGAAGATAAGGAAACAGAAGCGGCTGCTTCAGAGGAACCTACCGAAGAAAGGGAGGAATAGTTGTCAAAGATAAGAATCTATCAGCTTTCTAAGGAGCTGGGGGTAGAAAATAAGGATATTGTTGCCCTTTTGGGTAAATTTGGGGTGGAGGTTAAGAGCCATGCCAGTTCTATAGAGGATGATGTTGCCCTCAAGGTAAAAGACGCCCTCCGTAAGAAATCAGCCCCGGCTGAAAAAAAGGTGACACCCGCTAAGGCTCCGCTTGCACAGCTTCACAAAAAGGAAAAACCAAAAGAGGCCAAGCCGAAGATTGCTAAAAAATCTGAAGAAAAGAAGGTTACCCCTCCGACTAAGACTCTAATAGAGCCCGAGGAAGATACTACCCCCGCTAAAGGAGAGGAAGATTCTGAACCGGTTAAGCCAAAGGGTGAGTTTAAGAAGTGGGACAAGCAGAAGGAAAAACCGATTGATAAGATTATCCCTAAGGTTGTTGCTCCTAATGTTGTGCCCCCAAAGGAGGAGGCGGTTGTGGAAGCGGCCCCCCTCAGGAAGATAAAGCTTGAAGAGGCGGTAACCGTTAAGGAATTAGCGGAAAGGATAAATGTCCCGGCCGTAGAGCTTATCACCACCATGATAGGCATGGGAATCATGGCTACGGTTAACCAGTCGTTAGATAGAGATACCGCTATCGGGGTTATCAAAAATTTTGGTTGCGAAGCGGATACAGTTAAAGCCGCTGGCGATGATAACGTCCTTCACGTTGAGGACAACCCTGAAAATCTCAGGCCTCGGCACCCCATAGTAACCATAATGGGACACGTTGACCATGGTAAAACAACCCTCCTTGATGCTATAAGACTATCAAAGGTAACCAGCACCGAAGCCGGTGGAATAACACAGGCGATAGGCGCCTACGAGGTTGATATAAACAATAATAAAGTAGTATTTCTCGATACCCCCGGTCATGAGGCATTTACCGCGATGAGGGCCAGAGGAGCCAAGGTAACGGATGTTGTCATACTTGTGGTAGCGGCCGACGATGGAGTAATGCCTCAGACGGTAGAGGCCTTAAACCACGCCAAGGCGGCCGGTGTCCCTATTATTGTGGCCATAAATAAAATGGATAAACCTGGGGCCAATCCGGACAGGATAAAACAGGAACTGTCCAAGATAAACCCCGACCTTACCCCGGAAGAGTGGGGCGGGAAGACAATATATGTAAACGTATCGGCCAAGGCTAAGACGGGAATAGATAATCTTCTCGAAATGGTTCTCCTCCAATCCGAAATTCTTGAACTTCAGGCCAATCCAAAGTGCCCGGCCTGCGGGGTAATCATAGAGGCCAAGCTTGATAAATCATTCGGCCCTGTGGCCACAGTTATAATCCAGAGAGGCACCCTGAGGGTAGGGGACCCATTTGTGGTAGGTAATCATTTTGGAAAGGTGAGGGCGCTCCTAAACTATAAGGTTAAAAAGATTTCCGAGGCAGGGCCATCAATTCCGGTTGAGGTTCTCGGGATATCAGGAGTTCCGATGGCCGGAGATATACTCACAGTCATGGAAGATGAGAGAAAGGCCAAACAGATAGCCCTTGTAAGGAGTCAGAAGGGGAGGGAGGTCCATCTGAGAAGGGCCGGGGGCTCAATGGCTCTAACAAACCTACATGAGCAGGTTGCCGAGGGGAAGGTTGAAGAACTCAACCTTATAATAAAGGCCGATTCGCAAGGTTCGGTGGAAAGTTTAACCGAGGCCCTCAAGAAGATAGGGAATAAGGATGTGAGGATTAATATTCTCCACGGTTCCGCCGGTGGTGTAACCGAGTCGGACGTCATGCTGGCCTCAGCCTCAAATGCGGTTATCATCGCCTTTAACGTAGAACCATCCGACAATTCAGTTTCGTTGGCCGATAGTGAAGAGGTCGAGATAAAGAAGTATGATGTAATATACACTGTTACCTCCGAGATTAAGCTCGCCCTTGAGGGGATGCTTAAACCTACCGAGGTTGAGAAGATAGTCGGTAAGGCAGAGGTGAAAGAGGCCTTCCATATCACCAAGGTAGGGACCATAGCCGGTTCTATAGTCAAATCGGGAGTAATAAGGAGAAACCTCGAGGGGAAACTTGTGCGTGACAGCATAATAATATACCGTGGCAAAATATCTTCTCTAAAACATTTTAAGGAGGATGTGGTAGAGGTTAAGGCCGGTTACGAGTGTGGTATCGGTTTTGAGAAATTCAATGATATTAAGGTTGGAGATATTATTGAATCGGTAGAAATTGAGCAGATTGCCCGGAAGCTTTAATTTAGAATGTCACAGAGAAGAGCGGATAGGGTAGGGGAACTGATAAGAGAAGAAGTAGCCAGGATGGTTATCTCAGGCGAAATCAAGGATTCCCGCATCGGACTTGTCACAATTACCGGATTCGATATCTCCAACGACCTAAAGAGTATGACCATATATGTCAGCGCAATGGGGAAGGCCGATTCTAAGAAGGATAGCCTAGTCGCTCTTTCGTCGGCATCCCGTTTTGTTAGGGGGGTGCTGGGAAAAAGGCTTCGTATGAAGCGGATACCTGACCTATACTTCAAGGCTGATGATTCTATAGAGTATAGCGATAAAATAAGCAGAATTTTAAACGATCTTAAAAAAGAAGATGGGGGAGAGACAGACAGTAGTGATTAATGGTATCCTTAATATAAACAAGGAAAAAGGGCTTACCTCCCACGATGTTGTTTTGAGGGTTCGCCAAATAACCGGCGAAAAAAAGATCGGGCATACAGGGACTCTCGATCCTAATGCAACCGGTGTGTTGGTTCTCTGTCTGGGCAGGGCAACAAAGCTGGCCCAAAATTTTATGAAGTTTAAAAAGGTGTATGCGGCTAAGGCACGCCTTGGAATAGTTACAGATACGCAGGATTCCGAAGGAAAGATTATTAAGCAGGCTGAATCTATAGATGTAGAAAAATCACAAATTTGTGATATTCTAAAAAAGTTTACCGGAGAAATTGAACAGACGCCACCTATGTATTCGGCGGTAAAGCATAAGGGAAAACGGTTGTACTCCCTGGCTCGTAAGGGTATAACGGTAGAAAGAAAGGCCAAAACGGTCAACATATACCGTCTCGACTTCAAAGGTTTCGATGGAGAATACTTTGATTTTGAGGCAGAGACATCTTCCGGAGTTTATATAAGGACACTGGCCGATGATATCGGCAGGGAGCTGGGATGTGGCGCCCATTTGGCCGAACTGGCCAGAGTAGAGGTAGGAGATTATAAGCTTAAGGATGCAGTTACCTTGGCTCAGCTGCAGGAGATTGTTAATCAAGGGAAACTTAGAGAAACTCTTATTCAGGCAGTATAAAATAAGTATTTAATCTATTAACATTTTTCACATTAGAAGTATCAACTATTAAGAAAGGGGAAGTATTTAAATGACGTTGTCAAAAGAAGCTAAAACCAGTTTGATATCAAGCTTTAGTATGCACGAAGGGGACACCGGTTCATCCTTTGTTCAGGTAGCCGTATTAACCGAAAGGATTAAATATCTAACGGAACATCTTCAAACACATAAAAAGGACCACCACTCGAGAAAAGGGCTCCTTATGATGGTCAGCAAGAGAAGAAAGCTGTTAGATTATATTAAGAAAAGGAACTTGGCCAACTACAAAGATATCATTGAAAAGCTTGGTATTCGTAAGTAAGCTGCAAGTGGGCTATCTGAAATTAAAACTTTAAAATAGCTAACACAATACATTGATTTTATTGTCAATAGTATTAAAAACAAATATTTGGAGAAATAATGCATAAGTGTATAGAGATGGAGTTAAACGGGAAGAAACTTACCCTTGAAACAGGAGAAATAGCTAAACAGGCCGATGGAGCGGTTCTACTCAGATACGGTGATACCGTTATATTCGCAACAGCGGTAGCCTCAAAAACTCCGAGGGAAAACTGTGATTTTCTTCCTTTAACCGTCGAATACAAGGACAAGATGTACGCCGCCGGAAAGATTCCGGGAAGCTTCTTTAAAAGGGAAGGGAGAGCGGGAGAAAAAGAAATTCTTATTTCAAGGCTTATAGACAGACCTCTGCGTCCTTTATTCCCAAAAGGAATGGCCAACGATATTCAAATTATCTGTAACACCTTATCCTATGACCCAGAAGTTGATATCGACAACTTAGCTATAATAGCCTCATCGGCGGCAGTTTCCATCTCAAGCATCCCTTTTGATGGCCCTGTTGCTGCAGTAACTGTAGGTAAAATAGACGGAAAACTGGTTATTAACCCAAGCAGAACAGCCCAAGAGGGGACAGAGCTTAGCCTAATAATGGCCGGTACCGCTGAATCGATAGTAATGGTTGAGGCAGGGTCTTCTGAGATATCGGAAGATGAGATGGTTGAGGCCCTTATATTGGGACATGAAGAGATAAAAAAGATTGTTGCCCTTCAGGTTGACCTTGTTGCCCAGGCTGGTAAAGAGAAGTTTGAGGTAGTGGTAGTTGATGATACCCCTTCTGACGATATTCTTGCCATTAAGGAGGAATACTATGAGAAGATCAAGGTTGCCGCCCTGACCAAAGAGAAGATGGAGCGAAGCAAAAACCTGGGCAAGGTCTTTGCTGAGGCCAAAGAAAAGCATAATCTTGAGGATTCTGCCAAAATTTCCACCCTTAAAGGTGTATTTGACAAGGTTGAGCGTGAGGCGGTAAGAAACTCTATAGTAACCGATGGAATCAGGGGTGACGGCCGAGGAATAAAGGATGTACGCCCGATATCTATAAAACTTGACCTTCTACCGAGGGTTCATGGTTCTGCCCTATTTACCAGGGGAGAAACGCAGGCCCTCGTTACAACAACTTTGGGAACATCTGTTGATGCCCAGAGACTGGACGATCTGTCTGGAAAAAGCGAGAAGAAGTTTCTTCTCCACTATAACTTCCCCGGATACTGTGTTGGCGAAGTAAAGAATTCCTTTGGACCGGCCAGACGTGAAATAGGACATGGCGCCTTGGCCGAGAGAGCTATAACAGGGGTACTCCCCAATTTTAAAGACTTTGAGTACACCATAAGGATAGTATCTGAAATCATGGAATCTAACGGTTCTTCCTCAATGGCCACCGTTTGTGGCGGCTCCTTGGCGCTTATGTCGGCCGGTGTGCCTACTAAGGGTTCTGTGGCAGGTATTGCCATGGGCTTGGTGATGGAAGGGGAGAACACGGTCGTTCTGTCCGATATTACCGGTCAGGAAGACCACCTTGGAGATATGGACTTCAAGGTCGCCGGAACAAAGAATGGTATCACCGCCCTCCAGATGGATATTAAAACAAAAGGGGTAACCAAGGCCCTTATGAAAAAAGCCCTTGAACAAGCCAGGGAAGGGCGCCTTCATATCTTATCTGTCATGGATGAATCGATAGGGAATGCCAGGACTCAACTATCTGAGTTTGCTCCGGTTATTACCAAAATAATGATTGATAAGGAAAAGATAGGAACTGTCATCGGGCCGGGGGGCAAAATGATAAGAAAAATCGTAGAGGCCACCCAGGCAAGTATAGAAATCCAAGACGATGGTACCGTTGTAATCGGTTCGAGCGATAAGGCCGCCTCTAAGAAGGCTATCGAAATGATTGAGGCCCTAACTAAAGATGCCGAGGTAGGGATGATATACGAAGGTAAAGTAAAGAAGATCATGGACTTCGGAGCATTTGTAGAGATACTTCCCGGAAAGGATGGTCTGGTTCATATATCGCAGTTGGCGGATGAAAGAGTCGAAAAGGTAACCGATATCCTCAACGAAGGAGATATCGTACAGGTAAAGGTCCTTGAGATAGACCGCCAAGGAAAGATTCGCCTCAGTCGTAAGGATGCCCTTAAGGAACTGGGAAAGTAAAAGAAGTTTTAGGACAAGAAAAACCCCCGTAATCGAAAGGTTACAGGGGTTTTTTTGTTTTAACCACCTGAAGTAGAGGAGAGAATAGGGGAGTTAACCTCCTATAATGCTCTTCAGCTCTTCACATGATGCTCACTCCGCGTCCTACCTTATTTTAAATTTCAGCGACCCTCTCTTCCTGTACATTGATCGGACACTTTGGATATACAATCAAATCCTGTCGATAGTCTGTGGCCTGAGTCTCTCTGGTTACTCCTGTGAGAGAGATATAATGTGTGAAATATCGATGGTCTTAGAGGGGGTTGCAACAGAGGTTCTTGAAGGCTTAGCGGGCGGGCTCATATCTACTTCTATTTAGCCTGGTTTCCTTAGGCAAGTTTACATAATATATCTTATCAGAACCTATGAAAATGTTTTTTAAGATAGGGTGCTACAACGCCCTTTCCAAAAAAGCTGCCTTCTGTTCAAGAAAAGGAGAAACAAGTTGTGAATTGGGGAAATTATCCATGACCCAATCATATTGACTCAAGGCCTCCTTTTTGTCGCCGAGGATTTCGTAAGATAATCCGAGTGCAATCCTAGCCTCAACCTTATAAAGATCAAGGGAAATCGCCTCCCCCGCATTATCAAAGGCCAACTTGAAGGCCTCAACCGCCTCTTCATAGTTGCCCAATCTCTGGCTGGAATACCCTATACCAAGGTATGCCGAGACCTTAAATTGTGCCTCTGAGGTCATTTTAGAAAGCTCTTTATAAACCGATAATGCATCATCGTATCTACCGGCCTCATAATAGGCCTTCGCCAAGGATAGGCGACCTATATCGGCCGTATTTCCTTTATAATCAGCTATATATCCCTTAACTTGATCCAAGTCGATATTACTCTTATCATTAAAGTCTTTGTAAAGTCTATCGGATAACTTAAGATTTTTCTTATTATCATTATGGCGTCCGTAATAAAATCCCCCGACAACAATAACAATAACCGCGGCGGAAATGGTAACAGCTTGAATATTGTCCTTTAAGGCATTGATAAAGCTGGAACTATCAATATTTGAAACTTCCTTTTTAGCCTTTATTTTCCTCTTGTAAATACTCATAATTTCTCTCTATGTAGCTGTGTTATATAATCTTAGATGTAAAAGACTCCACGTCCTTAAAAACAGATTCTACCTCTTTATCCCCCAAACCTGCCCCCTTCAATATCCTTAACATCTGCTCGTAAGGAACCAAATCGGAATGGGAATGCGAATCACTCCCAAAACTCATCTTGGCCCCAATCTTTGAGGCAAGTGAGGCGACGTGACCATTAGTCAGGCTATGCCCCTTACGACCGGTAATCTCGAGGAATATTCCCCTCTCCTTGGCCAGAGAAACATCCGTTTCACTAATAAGACCTGGATGGGCCAAAATATCGATATCCGCCTCAAGGGCTGCCCTATTCGTTCCGCTCACCACCGGTTCAACGATAGTCTCACCGTGGGCAATAATAACCTTAGCCCCTAAAGACCTAGCCTTGGCGGCCAATTCCCCAATGAAATTAGGGTTAACGTGGGTAATTTCAGCCCCGGGGATAACTCTTACGGTTGAATATTTGTTTATATCGGAACAGACCTTAACGATCCGTGGAATAACAAAATCAAGATTGGAGGAATCGACATGGTCGGTAATGGCTAAAATCTTTAAACCCATTGATTCTGCTCGGATTGCAAGCTCGTTGGGGAGAAGCTCCCCATCGCTGAATATGGTGTGTGTATGTAGATCTATCATAAAATATCCCCCGGTGCTTAATTGCATAAATCTTGCTGTAGCCGACCGGCCTTTGACACGCCCGGCTTTGTCGTCAATCCTCGCCATAGGCCCTGCTATGGCTGCGGTTGTCTTCGTGCCAGTCGCGCCAAATTCTCGGTCTTGGTACTGACACAGAATTATGCAACTAAACACTATAAAAAATGCCCCCGGCATGAATCGAACATGCGACCACTGGTTTAGGAAACCATCGCTCTATCCCCTGAGCTACGGGGGCAATTGAAAAAACAGACTAATGAATAATAACATATAGCCTTACAGATACTCAATTACACTTTTAAAAAATACCCCTCCTCCCCCTCCCCTTTCAAATCAGTTGCCTTATAATCCTTATTTGATATCATGTTAGTAGGGTTTATTCTCTAATCCCAAAAGATATTGCAAGCTTGCAATATCTTTATTGTTTTTTAGAAATTTAAGATAGCGGAGGTTTTATGTGTTTAGCCGTACCTATGCAATTGTTAAAGATAAAGGGAGACGTCGGGATTGTTGAGCTTGGGGGGGTGCAGCGCGATATCAGCCTGATGATTGTCCCTGAGGCCAAGGTAGGTGATTACCTTATTGTTCACGCCGGGACCGCTATACAGATATTGGACGAAGAGGACGCCTTGGAGACAATGAAAATATTCGAGGAGATGGAAGCTAAGGGGCTTACACCTTGAAGTTCTTAGAGGAATTCAGAAACGGGGAACACGCCCAGCTTATCCTGAATAAGATGGAAAAACTGGTCGATGGTAGAGAACTCAAGTTTATGGAGTTTTGCGGCGGGCATACGATA
>JAHJSF010000118.1 GCA_018830405.1 Nitrospinota bacterium
AATCGGGTAGAGGCCCATCTACGGGCATTCTACCACGATTGATCACGATTGATTCCACAAGACTTGGAAGTGTATAAAAAATAAACAATAGCTTATCGTGTTTTAGCGTGGGTAAAATCTTCATGAAAGAGGATAGATATTTGAAAAGTTACGAGATAAAAAAGATTTTTTTGGATTACTTTGCCGAGAGGGGACACCGTATAGTCAATAGCTCCTCTCTTATCCCTCAATCAGACCCTACCCTCCTCTTTGTCAACGCAGGGATGGTTCCCTTCAAATCAGTCTTCCTCGGTGAGGAGAAGAGAAACTATAAAAGAGCGGTTTCATCCCAGAAGTGTATGAGGGTTGGGGGAAAACATAACGACCTTGAGGTAGTTGGAAAGACAGACAGACATCACACCTTTTTTGAGATGCTCGGCAACTTCTCCTTCGGAGATTATTTCAAGGAAGAGGCCATCGAATATGGCTGGGACTTCCTCACCAAGGCCCTGGCCATCCCCGAAGATAAGTTATGGATTACCGTCTACGAGGAAGATGAAGAGGCTCGGGCGATATGGAGAGATAAGATTGGTATCCCCGAAAAGAGGATAATCTCCCTGGGAGAAAAAGACAATTTCTGGAGTATGGGAGATACCGGCCCCTGTGGACCATGTTCAGAGATACATTACGACAAGGGACCTGAGGCGGCCGGTTGTAGCCAACCCGAATGTGATGTGGCCTGTGACTGCGGGCGGTTTGTAGAGATATGGAATCTTGTCTTTATGCAGTTTAACAGGGACGATGAAGGCAAATTAACCCCGCTCCCCAATCCGAGCATAGATACCGGCATGGGACTTGAAAGAATCTCGGCCCTTATGCAGGGGGTAAAGAGCAACTTTGATACCGACCTCTTCCAACCAATTATCAAAGGTATGGAAAAGATCTCGCCCAAAAAATACGGGGAGAGCCCGGAGTCAGATATCTCTTTCAGGGTAATCGCCGACCATGCCCGGGCGGCGGCCTTCCTTATAGCCGATGACATACTCCCCTCCAATGAAGGGCGCGGATATATATTGAGAAGAATTATCAGAAGAGCATCCCGTCACGGCAAGATGATGGGACTGACTAAACCATTCCTCTACCGGGCAGCCGATACTGTGGTCGACATAATGCGCGATTCATATCCTGAGCTGGCCGCCAAGAGGGATATGATAGAGAAGATAGTAAAAAAAGAGGAAGAGAGTTTTAGTGAAACCCTTGAATATGGGATGCAGCTCCTGGAGGAAATACTGTCCGTCACCAATAATAAGGGGAGCAAGACCATATCGGGCAACGATGCCTTCAAGCTATACGACACCTTCGGCTTCCCGATAGACCTGACCATAGAGGTCGCCGAGGAACGCGGTTTTAGCGTAGATATTGCCGCCTACGAAGAAGCCATGGAAGAGCAAAAGGTAGTAGCCCGCTCCTCTTGGAAGGGGGATAAAGGGGGGAAGGGGAATAGAGTCTATTTGGATTTACTGGCCGATATCCCGCAAACCCCATTCTTCGGTTACGAGCGGCACAGTTCTGACAGTAGGATAATAGCTATCATCAAGGATGGGCAGAGGACTAAGAGTGCCAAGGCGGAAGAAGAGGCAGAGATCCTTTTAGATAAATCTGTTTTCTATGGCGAATCTGGGGGACAGGTCGGGGATACGGGGAAGATATCCGGCCAGGGGTTAGAGATAGAGGTTTTTGACACCCAAAAACCGGTGGCCGGGCTACTTATACATAGAGTAAAAATAAAGAGCGGCTCGATAAAAGAGGGAGACCAAGTTGAGATATCCATCGACCGAGAGAGACGGGAAGATATAGAGAGAAACCATTCCGCCACCCATATCCTCCACTCCGCCCTGAAAAAGGTTTTAGGCAGCCATGTAAAACAGTCCGGCTCCAGTGTCACCAACGAAAGGCTCCGTTTTGACTACAGCCACTTCTCCGCCCCCACCAAGGAAGAATTAGAGAGGGTCGAGGCGATAGCCAATGAGGCAGTTATAAACAATATGGCGGTTGTGACGGAAGAAAAATCTCTTGATGAGGCTATGAGCTCGGGGGCTACCGCCCTGTTCGGCGAAAAATATGGGGAGAGTGTCAGGGTAGTTAAAATGGGAGATGTCAGCCTGGAATTATGCGGAGGCTGTCATGTTTCAGCGACCGGCAAAATAGGGCTTATAAAGATAGTGGCTGAAGGGGGTGTAGCGGCCGGGGTTAGAAGAATTGAGGCCTATACGGGGAGAAAGGCCTATAGATATGTATCCCGCTCCATAAATAGTTTATCAACCATACGGGAACTCCTAAATGCCTCCCCTGATGAGGAGATAGACCGTCTAAAACGGTTGCTCGATAAGAATAAGGAGTTAGAAAAAGCACTTAATAAAAGCCACGAGGATAAAATAAGGGCCGACATAGGTGAAGATACCGCCAAGGCCAGGGATATTAAAGGGATCAAGGTCCTCTCAAAAAAGATAGATGGGGCTGATATAAATGCCCTGCGTCTCTTCATCGACTCCTCCAGAAATAAGCTTAAATCCGGAGTAATTGTAGGTGCCTCCGTAGCCGACGGAAAAGTCATCTTGGCAGTCGGTGTTACCAAAGATATAACGGATAAAGTCCATGCTGGCAAACTGGCCGGAGAGATTGCCAAGATTGTCGACGGCAAGGGGGGAGGAAGGCCGGATATGGCCCAAGCCGGCGGGAATAATCCCGATAAACTGGAAGAGGCCTTAGATAAGACATATACAATAGTCGAGGAGATGCTCTCCTGAGGCAGTAAAATTATTTTAAGAAGGAGGTCACAATGAGCCATAACGACGAAAAGACGGAGATTAAGAATGAGCGTAGTTCTCTGAGGATAGATATTACCTTCCCTCTAACCTTCACCACGATATCCACTACAGACTTTGAAGAGGAAAAAAGACGCCTTCCAACGATACCGGCAACCGGTATGGATACAGCCGATATCTCATCTCTAACCATAGACGAGAAAGGGGTATTTCATCAAATTTCAGCCAGCAATCCTGATATGGCCCTTATCTGGCAATCTTTAAACAAAAAGCTCGACCTGATTATAGACATCCTAAATGAACATGTCAGCACAGATACCGTCGTAGGGAAAACAAATGGCCACTGCGTAGACCTTAGCGGTAATGGTATAAGGGCTCATCGCGTCTTAGTGTGGGTAAAATGATGAACTTTATGGGGTATAACGTGTTATTAAACAAAGAGAAAAGAGCTTTTAAAAGGGGTAAAAAATCGGTATGATTTACGGATGGGA
>JAHJSF010000119.1 GCA_018830405.1 Nitrospinota bacterium
GGTCGATTACTATGCCCAAGTAGAGTTCCTTAACTATCTTCATTCCCTCTTCAACCAGAACTCTTTTGACGAGTCTTCCTTCGGGGCCTGTCTGATGAGTAATCAAAGTCATGCCGATAATCTCTTCGGCCGCCTTTGTAGCTTCGGCCGGGGTGTGGGCCAGCTTAACCCCGCCCCCCTTACCTCTTCCTCCGGCGTGAATCTGGGCCTTGACTACTACTGTCCCTCCCAACTCCTCAGCTATCTTACAGGCCTCGGTAGGGGTTGTAGCCACGTTGCCTTTCGGTACGGGAATTTTGTAAGCCTTGAGAATCTCTTTGGCCTGATATTCGTGAATTTTCATAAGTTCTTTTAAATAAAAAGTTATATTAAGAAAAAAGTTGGAAGGGAAATTTTAGCCTCTTAATCCGAAAAAGTCAACAAACTTCATTTGAATTGGGCATATAAAGCAAACTTAAATTATATGTTCCCAGTTTTCTTCCCTACCCTCTGAAGGGCGGCTATTAGGTCATCTATATCTCTATCAGAGTGGGCGGCAGATAGGGATAATCTTAGCCTTGATTGCCCTTGAGGTACAGTGGGGGGACGTATTGCCGGCACTAAAAACCCCTCGTCCATGAGGGTCTTGCTGATTTCCATGGCCTTACTGGTCTCTCCTATCAATATCGGGATGATTTGCGACTCGCTATCCATGGTGTTGAACCCGATCCTATTTAATTCTTTACGCAAAAAGGTATATTTTTCTCTTAGCGACCTTCTTAAAAGGGGTTCATTTTGAATAATATCTATGGCCGCTATTGAGGCGGCCAAAATCGGCGGCGGCGGGGCGGTGGTATAGATAAAACTCCCCCCCTTATTGATTATAAGCTCCCTTAGTTCGGAGCTTCCGGCCATGAATCCTCCCAGAGAGCCTATCCCCTTACTTAGAGTTCCCATATGTATGTCTATTTTATCTTCTACCCCAAAATGTTCGGCCACCCCGCGGCCATTTTCTCCAAAGACCCCCGTCCCGTGGGCATCGTCGACCATTGTTATGGCATCATATTTTTGGGCCAAGTCGGTTATGGCGGGGAGGGGGGCCAAGTCTCCATCCATGCTGAATAGCCCGTCGGTTACTATAATCCTCTTTTTATATCCTTGAGCGGAGGCCAAAATCTTTTCCAAAGATTTCATATCTTTATGCAGATATCGCTTTAGTTTGGCTCCGCTCAGTGCTGCCCCTTGAAGTAGGCTGGCATGATTGAGCCGGTCAGAGATGATTATATCTCCCCTTTCTGCTACTGCCTGAAGTATCCCCAGATTGGCCATGAAGCCTGAGGTGAAGAGTAGGGCCGATTCCTTCTTTTTGAAAGAGGCAATCTTTCTTTCCAATTCTTCATGAAGAAGCATTGTCCCAGATACAAGGCGGGATGCCCCGGCACCGCAGCCGAATTGATCTATGGCCTTCTTGGCTGCCTCTTGAACCTTTTCATTAGAGGCCAATCCAAGATAGTCATTTGAGGAGAAGAGGAGTATTTCTCTCCCCTCATATTCCATCCTGACCCCCTGTCTTCCTCCCAGCGGGCGGAGCTTGCGGTAAAGGCCTTTTTCCTTCAAAAGGGTAAGTTCTTTTGTAATGAATTCCATGTTCATTGTTAATCTTCTGTCTTTAGTCCCAGGTCGGCCACCATCTGTATGTCGTCACTTACCTGTCTCCCCTTGGTGGTTAGGTAATCACCAACCATCATAGAGTTTGCCCCGGCGGCGAATAGCAGAGACTGGAGATCCCTCAAGACAACGCTTCTCCCTCCGGCCGCCTTTATATCCTTGTCGGGGAGGATAAATCTATGCATGGCAATTATCTTGAGCGCCTCTATGGGGGGGAGGAGAGGTCTTCCCTCCATCTTTGTTCCCTTTATTGGGTTGAGAAAGTTTAAGGGAACAGAGTCTACATTAAGCTCACGCAGGGTTAAGGCCAACTCTACCCTCTGTTCGTTTGTTTCCCCCATCCCGAAAATCCCTCCACAGCAGACCTGAAGCCCTATCTCCTTAGCGGCGCGTACAGTATCAATATTCTCTTGGTAGGAGTGACTGCTGCATATATTGGGGAAGAAACTCTCGGCGGTTTCTAGGTTATGATGATACCTCTTTAGCCCGGCTTTTTTAAGGGAAGTTAACTCTCCTTTGGCGAGTATACCGAGCGAGGCACACGCTTTTATATTGCTTGAACAGGTTATCTCTTCGATAGAGGCGGCAATGACATTGAGATCTTGGGGCGTGACCCCCTTTCCGCTGGTAACTATTCCGAATCGCCCGGCACCGTTAGAGGCGGCCCTTTTGGCCTCGCAGACGATTTTTTCCTTCTCAACCAGCTCATATACGGCTACCTCAGAATTGTTTTTGGCCGATTGGGAACAGAAGGCACAGTCTTCGGGGCATAGTCCCGATTTGGCGTTTATTATTGAACAGAGGTTTATTCTTTCCCCCTTAAATTTGCGCCTTATCCTGTTGGCCGAGGCGATAATGTCGTATATATCCTCATCAGGGGCCGCTACTATTTTAAGGGCATCTTCCTCATTAATCGGGGAACCATTGTTAATCTTTTCTTCCAGTGTGTATATGAAGTTTTTCATAAAAATTATCTCTTTGTCAGGGAGGGGGTTTACAGTTGTCTGCTTTCTATGGGGGTAGTATACACAGCTTTTGTTGAATATTCCAGACGGGGTAGATTGAGTGATGTATCAACAGAAGGAAATAAAAACTCCTTTACGGGGGAGATAATAGCCCCCGTAAAGGAGTTGTAAGGCAGATTAACCGATGGCGTCTGACCCTGTTTCTCCGGTTCTGATTCTAATACAGTCGACCAGATCGAGAACAAAAATTTTCCCGTCACCGATATTGTCTGTTCTGGCTCCCTTGATAATGGCATCAAGGGTAGGTTTGACATAATCATCGTTAACAGCAATCTCTATCCTGACCTTCTTCAAGAGGTGAACCTCTTCGATTACACCTCTGTAGGTCTCGGTGTATCCCTGCTGCTGGCCGCATCCGAGGGCGTTGGTTATGGTCATTTTTCCTATATTTGCCTCAAGTAGAGCCTCCTTAACATCGGGGAGCTTGTGGGGTTGAATAAGCGCAATTATAAGTTTCATTATTTATGTTCCTTTATGTTAAAAATTATTCGGTCATGAAGACTTGGAATCCGGCGTAGGCCTCCATTCCATGTTCTTCTATATCCAACCCTTTTATCTCTTCTTCCGCAGAGACCCTTAAACCAATTGTCTTCTTAAGGATTGTAAATATAATTATACCCCCTACCATGGCCCAAGCACCAACAGCAACAACCCCCTTAATCTGGGTGATAAGCTGGGTAAGTCCTCCCCCGAAGAAGAGTCCTTTAACGCCACTTCCATAACCCTCCTGAGCGAAGAGGCCAACAGCAATGGTTCCGAAGGAACCGCAGACAGCGTGAACAGATACAGCACCAACCGGATCATCTATTTTTAAAGTCTTGTCTATAAACTCAACTGACATTACTACAAGTATCCCTGCAATTGTTCCTATTATAATCGCACTCAACGGCGATACGTTGGCACATCCGGCTGTTATTCCAACCAATCCGGCCAAGGCACCGTTCATGGTCATAGATAAATCTGGCTTACCAAACTTTAACCAAACAAAGCACATGGCTGATATTGCACCGGCAGCAGCAGACAGGTTTGTTGTTACGGCAATGTGGGCTATGCTTAAGTCCATACCGGAAAGGGTGCTTCCAGGGTTAAAGCCAAACCAACCGAACCAGAGTATGAACACACCCAAAGCGGCCATTGGTATGTTGTGTCCGGCAATAACCCTTGATGAACCATCTTTCCCATATTTACCTATACGCGGTCCGAGCATCATGGCCCCCATAAGGGCTACCCATCCGCCAACACTATGTACGGCGGTTGATCCGGCAAAGTCTACGAAACCGGCAGTAGCCAACCAACCTCCTGTTCCCCATATCCAGTGTCCCGATATCGGATATAGGAAAGCAGAGATAAGCACACTATAAACCAGGTAGGAAGAGAATCTTGTCCTCTCAGCCATTGCACCCGATACAATAGTTGCTGCGGTAGCGGCAAATACACACTGAAAGAGCCAGAATGTGTAGTGCCAGCTGGAGGTTGACTCGGCAGCCGATAACATAAAACCGGTTGTTCCGATTAGGCCGGCTTTATCAGCCCCAAACATCAGAGCATACCCGATGAAGTAGAAGGCTATAGAACCGAAGCAGAAGTCCATGGCGTTCTTCATGATTATGTTTACTGAGTTCTTAGCCCTGGTAAACCCTGTTTCAACCAGGGCAAAACCGGCCTGCATGAAGAATACCAGGAAGGCCGCAACCAAAACCCATATTGTGTTAATACTGCTTGTCATATCAGCTATGTTTGTAGCTAGGCTATCCTCAGCGTGGGCATAACTTGCAAAAACTAACATCCCTACTATAAGAGCAGGCATTAATAAAAACTTCTTTATCTTATTAAACATTTTTATCTCCTCTGTTTAAATAACGGTTATTAAAACTCGTAGGCCAATGATACGCCTCCGAAGGTAATCTCTTCCTGGTTCCCATCTGCCTCATCCTCAAGATCTCCGAAAGGAGCTGCATAGCTTATAACCGGGGCAATAGACAACTTCTCTTTGAGAGGAATATTAAATCCCAAGGAGGCCAATAGGTCATACCCTTCACCGAGTATAAAGAGCTCGCTATTGTAGCCAACGGTAAGACCAGTTTCCAGGGTGATGCCATATGTGTCACCAATAGCGGTGCTGTTGGATAGTCCTAGGCTTACATAGTAGCCGTCTCCTCCGCCTGTTGACTCATCACCATAATCACCATAAAAGGTAAGAGATGGGGATAGGGGAAGAGCAGAAAAACCTAAGCCGACATAGTACTCCTTACTATAGGTTCCTGCTTCAGGAAAACTATAGTAGGTATTACCAACGGATAGGCTTATATCTCCCATCTCCTTTGTGTAATCGATTGTAACGTCAATTTCATCGGAGCTAAGGCTGTCCTTGTTGTCGGTGTCAAAGCTGCTCCATAGAGCCAATGTAAATCCTTTACTGCTGAAGGATAACCCCGGTTGCATAACAGCGTCTTTGTCCAATGTAAAACCTCTCCATACATACCTGCTGTAGTAGTCAAGGCTTCCTGATACCCCAACATCAAGCGTATCAAACAGGTAGCTCTTTGTATCTTCCTCGGCCTGAAGCGGAGAGAAAGAGAGGCTTAGACATATGGCGGCGATAGCCAAAATAATAAAGGGCTCATCGCGTCTTAGTGTGGGTAAAATGATGAACTTTATGGGGTATAACGTGTTATTAAACAAAGAGAAAAGAGCTTTTAAAAGGGGTAAAAAATCGGTATGATTTACGGATGGGAAAAAACAGACGATTACTGGAC
>JAHJSF010000120.1 GCA_018830405.1 Nitrospinota bacterium
TTAGTAACTAAATCCTGACGGGGGAAATTTGTTTACCCACATACCATGCACGTTGCAATACTCCCTAACCCTAATTGCCTTGCCGTTTGAGCAAAACTCCGCCTCAGGGGGCATACCAGGTTTAAGTTCTCTACGGAAGACGCCATCCTGCGTTAAAACCTCAATCCACTCAATATAATGTTTTTCTGTCATCGGGTGAGGTTCCGAGCCAATTGTTACCTTCAGACCTTTTTCCGTATTAGCGATCACGGGGACATGTTTCTCTTTTCCCTCATCAGATGCAGTCTCTTCAAACAGATGCATTTTCTCGCCGCAGCAGACTAAGGCGCCGTCTCCCCCGTGGAGCATCTCAACTATATTGCCGCAGACATTACACTTATATACCTCTAACTTTTTGGTCATAATACCTCCTTGGTTAATTAGTTACACCCTGAACCGGCATTGTGAATAATGGGACCCGTTGTCCCAACTCCTTATCTATCATAAATAGAGCATGGCTGTCCCCCTTAATGAGTCTCAGCTTGCTCACAATGTCGGAGACATTGGACTCCTCTTCAACCTGTTCCGACACAAACCACTGGAGGAAATTGTTAGTGGCATGGTCCTTCTCTGCAATGGCTATATCGACTAGGTTGTTTATAAGCCCTGTTACCTTCTCCTCATGGGCGAGTGTCGCCTCAAAGAGAGCTAGGGGCGAATCCCAATCCGTAGGGGGGGCTTTAATTGCCTTGACACTAATCTTTCCGCCCCGCTCATGTATATAGTTATAAAACTTGGAGGCATGCATCAGTTCCTCCTGAACCTGAATGCTCATCCAGGCGGCCAAACCTTTAAGGTCTATCGAGTTTAAATAGTTACCCATAGACATATAAAAATAGGCCGAGTATAGTTCTGCATTTATCTGTTCACTTAAAGCCTCTTCAACTACCTTTTTTATCATTATTCTCCTCTTCTCTCCTTTATTGATTATTGAGGTTTTGGCTGTTAACCGGATCTTCCGGCCACAAACTGTTTGGTTATCTCTGCGACCCTTTTACCGTAGGCCTCGGCTGTCTCTATATCCCCTTTGGAAGGGGAGCCCGGCGGATCAACCTGAAATGTTACCCCCATGGGTCCCATATATGAGCCGACTCTGTTGTGGGTGTTTGGACCGGGGCCTTCAATGGTTTTCATGGCCTCCTGATCGTTGGCTGAACCGAACATTCCCGTCCCTACAAATATCATCCCATGCTGCATGGCATTGACGACAAGTCCCATCAGGGTGTTTAATTTGTCACCCGAAAAGTTTGATGATGTTGTAAAGGCCCCGGCTATTTTATCTTTCCATGATTGGGTAAACCACTTCTTAGACGCCACTTCAATAAACTTTTTCATATCGGCCGATATGTTCCCCATATAGGTTGGGCAGCCGAATATTATAGCATCGGCCGTATCAAGTTCATCTATCCTGACCGTCGCTTCTTCGGTTGTTAAAATATCCGCCTTAACCCCTTTAACCCCTGACGCACCTCTATAGACTGCTTCTGCCTCAAGCTTGGTGTGTCCGTAACCGCTGTGATATACGATAGTAACTTTACTCATAAGATGTTCCTCCTCCCTTAAAAAGGGCTTAACTATCTTTATTGCACTTACAGGTGGATATCCCAGCCACTGTGTATAGAGGGCAATTGCCCGACGATCCGGTTAAAATAGGTATTATCCCGATTAGTCCCCACAGAGTCTTAGGCCCCCAAAAAACAAGTGATACTAAAAACAACCCCAATACAACCCTTGCTATTCTTTCGCAGTTTCCTACATTCTTCTTCATTATTTATCTTCTCCTTTTATGTTGTTCTTTCGTTATTTGCAGGTATAATCCCTTCCCGATTACCATCTTTTTGGCCACCGTTATACCTCCTCTCCTTCTGCTATTGCGTTTTAAAAGCCTCTAAAGTTTAGTAGAGGTGACAATAGTCGGTTCTGCAATGTTCTCTCGCATCAATCCGGAATGTTTCCATCTCCTCCTTAGAGATGGTTGGCTTACATGAAGATATTTGCTCTATAAAATCATTCGTGTCAGACTTGTATTCTTTGCCGGATGAAAGCTCTCTTTCAAATGCCTTCTGGGCGACAGCGTTTATAACCTCTATGATATCTGCCGTGGTGAAATAATTGCTCTTTTCGGCAATAAGGTCAAAATCTAATTCCTTAGAGATAATTTTTTTTGACATCCTTTCGAAGACTATCTTTCTCGATTCTTTATCCGCCGGCCCTACCGGCATTATAAAATCAAATCGTCCCGGTCTGAGAAGGGCAGGGTTAAGCATCCTTATATTATTTGTTGCGCATATTAGAAGGATATTGTTGCTTTTGCGGATACTTTGAAGCTGTTTAAGAAATTCACTTGAAAGCCCTTTCTCATCTTTTGTGGCCTTGTCCGGCCTCAAAACCAGCTCCTCAAACTCGTCAAAGAAGAGAACAATATTTTCCAACTTTTTGGCTTGATCAAATATGTTTTTAAGATCTAAAGACTCTTTACCGCTTATATCACCAAGGGAACCAGGGCTGACCTCTATAAATTTCCAGGAGAGTTTGCTTGCTATCCCTTGGGCGAAGGTTGTTTTTCCGGTTCCCGGAGGGCCGAAGAGCAGCATTCCCCTCGGAATGGTGAGGCCATGTTTTTGGGCTAGGGCCGGATGTGTAAGAGGATGAACAATCCTCTTTTCTATTATCTCCCTTTCATGTTTCATACTAAGAAGGTTATTCCATGAATCTATCGGGATATCCTTTATATCTATAGCCGCTATCTGAGCAAGTTTATATAGAGGGTCAATCGTAATCATATCTATCCTTTCTCTGTTATATTTTTGACTAAATACTTTGCTTCCCATGATATCAGCAATCCAGGAATGTTACCGCCCAATACTCAGATTTTAAAGCCCTCCGAGATTAATAAATTCCTTGAGGTGACTACTGTGTTACCGTCGTTTATGGCCTTACTTATCTTGCGATAACCTTTGGTGTCGCCAAGCATTATTGCCCCTATAATCACATCATTTTCCGTTACGACCTTTTTGTATATATTGTCTTTTGACAGGACGATTGATTTTAATTTATCATCCGCATCAATCTCTCCTACCGAGGCCAGATCAACATCTGCAACCTTCAATATGTTAGACATTGTCGTTCCTTCATAGAGTGATTCAATCCCGGCAATGTTTTCCCCGGCTATCTTTCCTTGGGCCACGGCTGCGGGCCAAATGCCGTAGGAACGGCCACTAAATTCTGTTGAATCTCCGGCTGCGTAAATATCGTTGATATTGGTTTTCATATTAGCGTCAACCTTGATTCCTCTGTCGCACTCTATGGAGAGTAGTTGGGCCAATTCCAGGTTTGCCCTTACTCCGGCTGAGATGATTACCATTCCTGCGGGGAGGGTTTCTCCACCACCCAGTCTTACCCCTTCAGCAGATTTGTCACCGGTTATTGATTCTGTCTTGGCCGCAAGCCTGAGAGAAAATCCGAGGCCCTCCATAATTTTCCGCAGTTGTTCTCCTCCTGCCTTATCAAGCTGTCTGGGGAGAAGCCTGGGGAAGAATTCAACCACCGTAACCTTTTTACCCCTTTTACGTAGGGCGTTACCTGCCTCAAGTCCGAGGAGTCCTCCCCCTATAACGACAACTTTTTCAGCCTTTTCGCCATAGGAGAAAATCTTTTTAGCATCCTCCAAGCTCCTCAGGGTGAAGACGCCATCCTTTTCTGATCCGTCTATAGGGGGGATAAAGGCGTGGCTACCGGTTGCCAATAGGAGTTTGTCGTAATTATAGTCTTCCCCCTTTTCGGTGGTTACAACCTTTTCCTTTACGTTTCCTTTAATGACCTTTGAGTTGAGGTGTATTTCGATATTGTTTGATTTATACCATTCATCATTTTTTCCTATAATCCCGTCGGCTGAAATGTCTCCGGCCAGATATTCATTTAGTCTTAGTCTGTAATAAAAGGGGTACGGCTCTTCGGTAAGAATGGTGATGGCGCACTCCTTATCCAGCTTTCTTATGTTTTCGACCGCTGTCATACCTGCGATACCGTTACCTATGATTAGATATCTTTTCATCAGCCGTTCCATTTAGTAGAGGGTTTTTTTTGAATACACTTGCTGCATACCCCGCATACGACCACATTTATATCCTTAGGTCTGCCCCACGATAAAAGATTGGGGGGGACAAGGCCGTTGAACTCCTCCCAATCAAAATCAACAATCTCTTTACACTTTGAACAGATAGCATGGTAGTGCCTGCTTGTATCGCCGTCGAACCTGGCCTGACTCTCGGCCGTCTCCAATCTTCTTATAAGGCCATAGTCGCTCAGGAGGGAGAGATTCCTATAGACTGTATCGAGAGATATGGTCGGCATCTTCTTCTTCAGCTGTTTGTAGAGTGTTTCGGCGTTCGGGTGTGTCTTAATGGAGGCCAATTCACGGTATATTTCGATTCTTTGATGGGTCAATTTAAGCCCTGCCTCTAAACAGGAACTCTTGAATCTCTCTACTGAATCTTCAACCCGTTCATTTTTATTCATAAAGGCTATCCTTGAAATAATAATTACTATATAGTAAAGATAACTAATTAAAATAGCGGTGTCAAGCTATTTGCAAAATATATATTTTAAGAAGGGTCATGACTAGAACAGAGGACATTTTCTGATGATTTTAAGTATCAAAAAGTACAAATCACCACCCCTGTTATTAAACCTAAACTCACACTCTTTTAAATGCAA
>JAHJSF010000121.1 GCA_018830405.1 Nitrospinota bacterium
CGGACATAGAAAACTGGCAACATATAATTCACAGGGAAAGGAGGTCAACAATTCTGATAAGAAAGCCGCTTAATATCAAGTAGCTGCAAACAGGACAGTTTATTTGCTACAAAACCGGACAATTCTATTTGTTGACAACAGAAAAATTATATTTTTTTACAACTTGAGACATGAGGAGTAGAATGCATAACCTGCCTTAAAATTTTGCAGAAGGCCATAAAATAGAGACATTCTGCGTATTAAAAAGCATAATTCAACATCTTAATATGAGGATTTTTCTACAATGCATAATGGCTTAAACATTCTTTTACTTATCGGCCTAGGGGTATTCTTCGGGATAGGCGGTGGGAAGATATTCCAAAAACTGAAAATACCACAGGTGGTCGGTTACATCATAGTTGGTCTACTCCTTGGCGATTACGTAGGAGGACTCTTCAGCCACGATATTATAGAAACTCTAACCCCCCTCAATAGCTTCGCCCTCGGTATGATTGGCTTTATCATCGGAGGGGAATTAAAAACCGACCTGTTTAAAAAATATGGGTTCGACCTGACTCACACCCATCTGAATCCTTCTCTTTTATCCATATGTTTTGGCATTGACGCATATATTTGATATCTTTAGAGAACCAATGAAAATCTAAACGTACAAATTACCTATAGGGGGCTTTTTTAGATGGAACAGGGATTAAACATTCTTTTACTGATAGGCATAGGCATATTCTTCGGCATAGGCGGCGGGAAGATATTTCAGAAACTAAAGATACCGCAGGTTGTCGGTTACATAATTATAGGGGTAATCGTCGGAGACTCAATGTTGGGACTCTTCAGTAAAGACATTATAACCCTCCTCACCCCCATAAACAGCTTTGCCTTGGGAATAATCGGTTTCATGATTGGGGGGGAGCTAAAGATAGACCTCTTCAAAAAATATGGAAAAGAGTTTTTCATCATACTCCTCTGGGAGGGGATGGCCACCTTTATCCTGGTCACTTGGGTAATCACCTGGTACACCGGAAAACTATATATCGGGGTCCTCTTCGGAGCCTTGGCCTCGGCCACCGCCCCGGCCGCCACAGTTGATGTCCTTTGGGAATACAAAACCAAGGGAATGCTCACCACAACCATACTGGCCATAGTTGCCCTCGATGACGGCTTGGCCCTTATCCTCTACGGTTTTGCCTCGGCCTTCGCCAAGACCCTGATGACCGGGCATAAATTCGATTTCGTACATGGGGTATTGATGCCTATCAAGGAGATATCTCTGGCCGTTGCCCTGGGTATAATTATTGGTTATGTAATATACCTGCTCCTCCTCAGAATTACCGACCGGGAACAGATTCTTGTCCTAGCCATTGGGGCCATATTGGTTAACACCGGCCTGGCCGCCCTATTCAGACTCGACCTGATCCTCTCCAATATGGCCTTGGGAATATTTCTGAGCAACAGAGCCCCCCATTTGAGCAAAGCCATTTTTGAAGAGGTTAAGGGAATTACCCCGCCTATATATGTTCTCTTCTTTGTCCTCGTCGGGGCGAGGCTACAGCTAAACCTTATCCCTAAAATGGGGGTACTGGGGCTTCTCTATATACTCTTCAGGATTATAGGAAAGCTGGGGGGCTCCTATGTCGGAGCCGTACATGCCAAGTCGGCCGAAGCAGTCAGAAAATATCTCGGGGTCACCCTCTTTTCGCAGGCCGGTGTGGCCATCGGTCTGGCCATCGCCATATACCAAACCTTCAGCACCCTTGGTCCCGAGGGGGAGAGAGTAGGAAATCTTGTTATAAATGTTATAGCCGGTACTACCTTCTTTGTCCAGATGATAGGCCCCCCCTGTGTAAAATATGGGGTAAGTAAAGCAGGGGAAATCGGCAAGGATGTTTCAGCTGAAGATGTCTTCGCCTTACATACGGTTAAGGACATAATGGACAGAGGGGTTAAGCTTATACATACAAATCAGAAGCTGAAAGAGGTTATATCCACCATAAGAAACAGTATGCACTCTCACTTCCCCTTGGTTAATAATAATATGGAGTTTTTGGGAGTTATCTCCTTTAATAACGTCAAGGATATCATGTTCGAGAAGGAGCTCGAAAACTTGGTTTCAGCCGAAGATATCATCCCTGATACAGTCTATACAACAACCCCTCAAGAATCTCTAAAGTCGGCCATGGACAAGTTTATCTTTGAAACAATAGACTTTCTCCCTGTCCTTGAGTCTGAAGAATCAAACAAGTTTATTGGAATACTCCACAAAAAAAAGGTAATGGCCCTTTCGCAGCATAAGGTTATAGACCAGATAACCAGCAATATAGCCGAAAGTAGTGGAAGCGGAGGGACAGGGATTAAGGAACTGTTGCAGAAGGAAAACATCATAGTAGACCTTAAAGTCGCCGATAAAAGAGAGGCAATAAACAAGATGATAGCCTTAGCCGGGGAGGATATTTCGGATAAGGAGGAGATAGCCGAGGCAATCCTGGAGAGGGAGTCGCAGATAAGCACCGCCATAGGAGAGGGGATTGCCATCCCTCACATAAGGAGCAAAAAGGCCAAAAAGACCTTCCTGGCCTTCGCCAGATCAAAGACAGGATTGGAGTTTGAGGCCATAGACGGTCAGCCGGTTAACCTTATATTTATGATAGTTGTCCCAGACACCAAAAGGGATGAGATGCTCAAGGTGATGGGAAAATTATCAAGATTATTGAAAGATAAAAAGGTTAGAGACTCTCTCTTGTCGGCAGATAATGCAGAGGATATTATGTCTGTAATAGATAAGGCGGGGGCTGAAGCCAAAAGCTAAAACCAATTAATGAGACTCCTATGATTAGAGATGCAGTAGTTGCCGGGCGGTTTTATCCTGAATCTTCACGCTCACTTAAGGAGCAACTGGCTCAACTTGTAGAGAGGGAAGGTAATCGGGAAGACATCGTCGCCCTTGTCTCCCCTCACGCCGGCTATACATATTCAGGTGTGGTAGCCGGTAAAACTTTTTCAGGGATAAATGTGCCGGATACGGTTATTATCCTTTCCCCAAACCACACCGGCTATGGTGAACCTGTATCTATAATGTCTTCAGGGAAGTGGAGAATACCAACCGGAGATATTGGCATCAACGAAGAACTTGCCTCGGCCATAAAGAATAACTCAAAACTTGTCAGGGAAAATTCCTCCGCCCATCAGGGGGAACACTCGATAGAGGTGCAGCTCCCCTTCATTAAATACCTAAACGATAAGGCATCTATTGTCCCTATTACTATAATGCCTATACGATACCCTGACTGTCTCGATGTCGGCGAAGCCATTGCTGCGGCAATAAAGGGGATAGAAGGGAAGACACTAATAGTCGCCAGCTCCGATATGACCCATTACAAACCGAGGAGCCACGCCAAGGAACAGGATATGTTGGCCATAGAGAAGATATTGTCTCTCGATCCGGAAGGACTCTACAAGACTGTAACCAAAAATAATATATCTATGTGCGGGGTTATTCCGGCCACCATAATGCTGATAGCGGCCCAAATCCTTGGGGCTAAATCGGCCCGGCTTGTAGACTACAGAGACTCTGGGGAGGTAAACGGGGACACGTCAAGCGTAGTCGGTTATGCAGGGATAATAATAAAGTAGCCGTTACTATTAATTATCCCCCAGGGCCTTCTTAATAAGTGGGGGGGTTATCCTCATCTTGAGGCTCCCCGCGTAGGCTGATATCTTATCGATTATCTCCTCAAAGCGGTCTATATCGCGGCTATGATGATTTATTATAAACTGAGCCGCATTGTCAGAGAGGGTAACATTCCTATCTCTGGCAATCTTTTTCAGTATCGATATCCTTATATTATCCTCACTATCCTTTATACTTACTATTGCCCCCGACAATAAACGGCTGCTTAGATATCCCTCGATCCCCTTCAGATTTGTGGGAGATACCCTGGAGGTAAAGACTACAGGACGGTTATTGGCTAGGAGCTGGTTATAGAGATGGAATACCCCCTCCTGAAGGGAGTCATGTCCCTCTATCAGGTGGATATCGTCAATCAAGAGTAGATCAAGGTCGTTAAATTTTTTGAATATATCGGATAACTCAGACGGCTCGGTCTCTTCCCCGATAATGTCGGCCGTAGAAAGAATGGCTATCTTATGGTTGGGATAGTCAGCCTCTACCTTGCGGGCAATGGCGTGTATTAGATGGGTCTTGCCGGCCCCTCCGTCACCAACAAATACCAAAGGATTAAATTCCGGATTCAATGGGGCCGCGGCCAGCGTGACAGCGGCATTATAGGCCAACTCATTCTCCTGACAGACCACAAAATTGTCGATTCGGCAATCAGGTTGAACAGGAAAATCGAACATAAGCTGGGCGGGGGGGTGATGAGACTTCTTTTTACGGTAGCCAAGAAAATAGGTAGGCATATAGTTTCTCTAAATTACAATCAATTTACAAAAGGCAGCTTAACAAACCGCATACAAGATTGGGAACACTTGTTCATTTTATATTAGGACCGTCTTATATCCTACAGCAGTTTTGTGCAAATTAGCATCTTCGAAAAACCATAATTCCATTCCAGAAGGTAGGATTACAATTGTAGGCCGTGGTTTCATCCAGAAGTATCTCATATTTGTTTTTACTGCCTTCTATAAAGTCCAGAGTTGCCTGCATGGGCTCTGACCAGTTTGTATCATCAACCAAAATTACACAATTATCTGAAAAAAAAGGCTCGGCACTTTTTAAGCCCTTAAGCTGA
>JAHJSF010000122.1 GCA_018830405.1 Nitrospinota bacterium
ATAGAAAAATAAAAGAAGACAACTATGAAAAACGGCCGCAGTGGTAGATTTATAGCGATTTCCTTTCTTTTGCACCTATCTCTCCTTTTTTTATTTTTGGTTTCCTACGGAGGAAAGAGGGGGAGTGTTGATATGACTGAGGGGCTAAAGGTGATCTTCTCAGCAGATTCTCTGTTGGAAGAGAAAAAGGGGGTTGAGGCTGTAGGGGGAGATAATTCGATTCGCCCATTAAACCCCTCGGGGACGGCTGAAATGGATAGACCGACCAAGGGAGTTGCCAAGGTAGGGGCAGAAGATATAGCTATAGAAGCTACTACCTCGAACTCGGGTGAGGCCGGTTCTGCTTTAGGATTGGGGATTATCGTTTATCAGAAACCGGCCTATCCGATCCTTAGCCGTATAAAAGGAGAAGAGGGGAGGGTGAGTTTATCCGCCGGTATAAAGGAAGATGGATTGGTTGAGACGGTGCGCATAGAGGAGTCAAGCGGCTATGACCGCCTTGACCGAGCGGCTGTTAAGGCCCTTTATAAATTTCGGTTTGCGCCTTTTCTTTTGGCCGCCAATGGGGAGTTAAAGGAAAAAAGGGTCTCCTTTGTTTTTGCTCTTCAGGAATAAATTGGGGATAGAATAGTCTTTGGGGGTTGGTTGGGAAATATGATACTTTGAAAACGTCGGATTAGTTAATATGTTGCCTTTATCAATTTGGCTTATTAGTTCTATTGGCGATTTGAATGGATAAAAAGTTCAAAATCTTAATAGCGGATGATGAGGAGCTTGGCCGTAGTTATGTGGCCACCGTTTGTAAGAGTTTCGGCTACGATGTCTTAGAGGCATCTAACGGGCAAGAAGCCGTCGAGATGGCCGTAAACGATAGACCTGATGTCGTTATTATGGATGTCATGATGCCTGTCATGGATGGTTTTGAGGCCACCAGCAAGATGCAGGAGATTGAGTCCATATCTCACATACCTGTTATTATACTTACCGCCCTTGATTCGAGAGAAGACAAGTTAAAGGGAATAGAGGCCGGGGCAGCCGATTTTTTAAGCAAGCCTGTTGACTCAAATGAACTTGCTCTTCGCCTAAGAAACAACCTCCGCATTAAAGAGTATAACGACCTTATTGCCAATCAGAACGTAATACTTGAAGGGATGGTGGAGGAGAGGACGGCGGAACTGCAGAAGGCCTATGACAACTTGGATCAGGCCAACAAGGATACCAGGGAAAGTTACATAGAAACAATCCAGAAGCTTATCGTTACGAGCGAGTTTAGGGATAAGCGTACCGGGTGGCATATCAGAAACACCTCTCTCTACTGCAAGCTCCTGGCCGAGAAATTGGGGATGGACGACGAGTTTATAGACGCAATATATTACGCATCCCCAATGCATGATATTGGTAAGGTCGGGGTGCCTGATAGCATTCTTCTTAAACCTGGGCCACTGAATAGCGAGGAGTGGGCCACTATGAAAACCCACTCCGAACTGGGATATAATATCCTGAAAGATTCCAAATCAAAGTATCTGCAGATGGGGGCCATTATAGCCTATACTCACCATGAGAGGTGGGACGGCACAGGCTATCCGAGAGGACTCAAGGGGGAGGAGATACCGATAAGCGGCCGTATAATGAACCTGGCCGACCAATATGATGCCCTGACTACCGTAAGACCATATAAAGGCGCCTTTGATAGTGAGACCACTTATAAGATTCTAACCGAAGGGGATGCTAAGACCAAGCCGGAGCATTTTGACAAAGAGATTCTTGGTGTGTTTTGCAAACATTTTGATCTCTTTAAAGAGATAAGTAAAAGTACCGCCAAGTAAGGATGTTTTCGTAACCATTCTAATAAGATGACAATGAAAAGAGTATTGTTGGTAGACGATGACGAGTTTAATCGAGATATGGTTATTCAACTTCTCGCAAATAGTATAGATATTGAGTGTGAGTTTATCGAGGCCGAGAATGGTTTAGAGGCGGTCGATTTAGCTGCCGAGATAAAGCCCGACTTGGTTCTTATGGACCTTTCTCTCCCGGGGATAAGCGGCTGGGAGGCAACTAGGCGAATAAGACAAATGGCGCAGGACCTTCCGATAATAGCTATTACGGCCCATGTTCTGAAAGGGGATAAGGACAGGGCGATGGAGGCGGGGTGTGTAGACTATATTACCAAGCCGGTAGATCATGATGAATTGGTACGTAAGTTTTTGGCCTACATTAATTAAGCAGTATATCGACAACCGCCACTTCTTCTTTTTTCTCTTTCTTTGCAATATCTTTCCCCTCTTCCCCTCCGGCCGCCCGATATTGTGTTAAAATCTATCTCTATATTCGGTTATTCTCTGGCTTGACCCCAGCATCAAGTACGGGGCAGGCTCCGAATCCAGAACAGAGGAACTGGATTCCGTCTCCCAGCTTGATTGGGGGATCAGGCATGCTCTTTGGATTCCCCGATTAAATCGGGGAATGACAAGTTTTATTATTGGAATTACCCTCTTAATTACGCGAAGAGCCATAATTATTTCTGCGGGGATGTGAAATGTGTTTTGAATCAGATTTTTTGGTCATAGGGAGCGGATTAGCCGGCCTGAGGGCAGCCCTTAAACTCAGCGAGCATGGGACGGTTAATATTGTCACCAAGCTCGACATGGAAGAATCAGAGACAAAGTATGCCCAGGGGGGGATAGCCTCTGTTATGTCTGAGACAGATTCTTTCAATCTCCACTATGAAGACACTATAAAGGCGGGGGTAGGGTTATGCCACGAAGATGCAGTCAGGACACTGGTGGAGGGGGGACCGGCCCAAATTAAATTTCTGGTCGATGCCGGGGTTCGTTTTTCGGTCAAGAAGGATGATGAAAACAGCTTAGACCTTGGGCGAGAGGGGGGGCATTCAAAGAGACGGATAGTCCATGCCTGTGATTTTACCGGTCTGGAGATTGAGAGAAGTCTCGTTAAGAAGGTCCGTGAGAGAAAAAATATAAAGGTTTTTGAGAACAATATAAGCATTGATCTAATAACCGCGGCCAAGTTAAAGGGAAAGGTTGAAGGGGATAATCGGGTCTTAGGGGCCTATATACTGGATAGGAATAAAGGGAAGATAAATAGGTTTGTCTCCAAGATAACATTCTTGGCCACCGGCGGGGCAGGCAAGGTTTACCTCTACACCTCAAATCCCGACGTGTCTACAGGGGACGGTATTGCCATGGCCTATCGGGCCGGGGCCCCCATAGCCAATATGGAGTTTATCCAGTTCCATCCGACCTGTCTATATCATCCAAAGGCCAAGTCTTTTCTCGTAACCGAGGCCTTGCGGGGAGACGGGGCTATACTCAAGCTTAAAGACGGCTCAACCTTTATGGAGAATTATCATCCTATGGGATGTCTGGCCCCCAGGGATGTTGTGGCCAGGGCGATAGACTCTGAGATGAAAAAGAGGGGTGATGAGTGTGTCTATCTTGATATTACCGATAAAGATTCCGACTGGATTAAAAATCGTTTCCCCACCGTATACAACAAATGTCTTAATTTTGGCATTGATATAACCAAAGAGCTGATTCCGGTTGTTCCGGCTGTCCATTTCATGTGCGGAGGGGTTAAGGTTGATATAGAGGGGAGAACGGGGATAAAAGGTCTCTATGCCTGCGGCGAGACCTCCCATACGGGGGTGCACGGGGCGAATCGTCTGGCCAGTAATTCCCTCCTTGAGTCTATGGTATTCTCCGAGAGGGCTGCCCTATCAGCGATAAAAGATATCGATCAGATAAAGAATGAGAAGATAGATATACCGGAATGGGATAGCGGTAAGGCAATAGATAGCGATGAATCGGTTGTTGTTGCCCATAACTGGGAGGAGGTTAGGCGAACCATGTCCAATTATGTCGGTATTGTCCGTTCAAACAAGAGGCTGGAGCGGGCCAAGAGGAGGCTTAAGCTCTTTCAGGATGAGATTAAGGCCTATTATTGGGACTTTATCGTTACCAGTGACCTTATTGAGCTTCGAAACATAACTACGGTGGCCGAGATTATAGTCAGGTCGGCCCTGTGGCGCAAGGAGAGCCGGGGGCTTCATTATAATATCGACTATCCCTCTACAGATGATGCCGAATATAAGATAGATACTATTGTATCTATTGATGATAATGTATAGTGCTTAATTGCCTAAATCTTGCTGTAGTCGACCGGCCCTTGACTCGCCCGGCTTTGTCGTCAATCCTCGCTATACAACCCCCTATCCCCCTTTGTTAAGGGGGAATAAGGGGGTTGTGCTGCGGTTGTCTTCGCGCCGGTCGGGCCAAATTCTTGGTCTTGATACTGACGCAGACTTAGGCAACTAAACACTGGTATCCCCTTTTGCGAAATTAATTGATATTATATGGCCATGTCAGGAAACAAAAAAACAGATAGCGGTGCCGATAAGGCAACAGGGGAAAAGGAAGGGATTTTAAGGGAAATATCCGCAATCCTTCTTATTGCCCTTGGGGTATTTGTGTCTATATCCCTCTACTCATACAATAGGCTCGACCCTTCTTTCAATAGATTTTTGTCTTCCCCTAACATGGCTATTGCCAATAGCGGCGGTATTGTAGGGGCCTACCTCAGTGATATCCTTATTCAGTTCTTCGGGATTGGGGCCTATATGGTTCCTTTGGCCATTATTCTCCTCTCCTGGGTGGTATTCTTCTCAAGGCGTATATCTCACCCTGCCTTGATTATCGGCGGCCTATCAATGGGACTTATCTCCCTCTGTTCCCTCATGAATATATACGAGTTCCCTTTTATATTGGACGGGGGGATAAGACCGGGAGGGGCGGTAGGTGTAGTAGTAAGTAAAATGTCTGTCCGTTTCCTTAATACCGGCGGCGCGGTTATTATGCTTCTCACCATCCTGTTGGTTTCATTTATAGTACTGACCGGGATGTCTATAAGAGAGCTTTTAGGGGGGGGGAAGGATTTCTCTGTATCCATATTTGACAGCGGGCTTGATAGTGCCTCGAAGTGGCTTAACAGGCTTTTTAATCCGGAGGAAGATGAGCCAAAGCAGATAAATAAGAGGAGTCCCCGAATAGACAGGGGGATTATTAATAGGGAGGAGCCTGAGGGGAATAAAAAGGGTGATAATTTTCAAGAGTTTCTGGCGTCGGTCGGTGATGGTTCAGGTTACATTCTCCCCCCGCTATCCCTGCTCGACAACCCTGAGCCTCTTAATAATAAGGAGCTTGATGCTACCCTAATCAATAATTCTAAGACATTAGTCGAGAAATTAAGCACCTTCGGGGTGGACGGGAGGGTTGTTCAGGTTATCCCCGGCCCGATGGTAACGATGTACGAATTTGAACCAGGCTCAGGGATTAAGGTTAGCCGCATCCTTAACCTTTCGGATGACCTCTCTATGGCCATGAAAAGCGCTAATATAAGGATACATGCCCCGCTTGACGGTAAATCGGTTGTAGGTATAGAGATACCGAATATTAAGAGGGCTAAGATAGTCTTAAAGGATATCATCGCCCCGACCAGTGAATCGGCTGGGAATCATAAGCTGACACTCGCCCTGGGGAAGGATGTTTCAGGGCTGCCTGTTCTGACAAACCTGGCCGAGATACCCCATCTCCTAATCGCCGGGGCAACCGGTTCCGGCAAGAGTGTCGGGATAAACTCAATGATCAGCAGTATCCTCTTCAAGGCTACGCCGGACGAGGTTAAGTTTATTATGATTGATCCGAAAATGCTTGAGCTTTCTGTCTACGACGGGATCCCTCACCTTATTACCCCGGTAGTCACCCACCCCAAAAAGGCGGCCAATGCGCTAAGGTGGGCGGTTGAAGAAATGGAACGCCGCTATCAGCTTATCGCCTCTCTCGGAATGCGGAATATAGACGGCTATAACAGGGTAGTGACCGATAAGAAGGCGGTTGCCCAATTGGAAAAAGGGAAGGATGCCGAGAACGAGGAGGGAAATGTAACTCAAGAAACCTATAAAAAACTCCCCTATATTGTGGTGGTTATTGATGAGTTGGCCGACCTTATGATGGTTGCCTCTAAGGATGTTGAGGATGCCCTAATCCGTCTGGCCCAGATGGCCCGCGCCTCAGGGATACATCTTTTGGTGGCTACCCAGAGGCCTTCGGTGGATGTCTTGACCGGTCTTATCAAGGCCAACTTCCCGGCCAGAATATCGTATCAGGTTACCTCAAGGGTTGATTCGAGGACTATCTTGGATTCAATAGGGGCGGAACGGCTCCTCGGTAAAGGGGATATGCTCTTTATGCCCCCCGGGACATCAAGACTGCAGAGGATACATGGGGCCTATATCTCCGAGGAAGAGGTTAAGAGGTTGGTTGAATATATTAAGAAACAGGAGAGACCCATCTATGATGAAACCATTCTTGAAGACAGGGTAACTGACGAGGATGATGGGGGAGATGACAGCCTGGAGGATGAGTATTACGATCAGGCGGTTGCCCTTGTGGCCAAGACTAGGAAGGCCTCAATCTCGATGGTTCAGAGGAGGCTTAGGATAGGTTATAACCGAGCCGCCCGACTTATTGAGATAATGGAAAAGCAGGGGGTGGTTGGCCCGGCCGACGGGGTAAAACCGAGAGATGTTTATATAGACAACATCTGATTGTAACAACCCCCTATCCCCCTTTGTTAAGGGGGAAGTTTATAATATCGCGACCTTGCAGGGGCTTCCCGGAACCTCTTTCACATACCTTGGCACCATATATCCGGGGAGCGTTTCCCTAAGAATCCCCAGTATCTCTTTCCCTTTTAATTCCTCTACATAGAAGTGGGCCGCCCCGGCCACCTTATCGAGATTGTGGAGATAATATGGGGTTACACCGATATCCACCAGCGCCTCAAAGAGCCTCCCCAGTGTTGCGCTATCGTCATTTATTCCTTTGAGGAGAACCGACTGGCTAAGAATAGTAATTCCCCCTTTTAAAATCTCTTTAACCGCTCCCTTTACCGAATCGTCCAGTTCATTGGGGTGGTTTGCATGGATAACAAAGAGGGTGGTCAGCCTGTTATTTCTGAATATCGATACCATCTCGCTGTCTATCTCTTCAGGGATGGCGACAGGCACCCTGGTATGAACCCTTAACCTCTTTAAGTGGGGAATATCCGCAAGCGCTGTAACTAATTTTAGCAAAGCTTCCTTAGAGAGCATCAGGGGGTCACCGCCGCTTAGTATAACCTCTGAGATGGTCTTGTCGCTTCTAATTGCCTCGATAGAGGCTTCAAGGTCTTTGTGGTCAATATCTTTGTAATGCCGCCTGAAACAGAAACGGCAATGGATGGGGCAAACCCCTGTGGGGGAAAGAAGAACCCTCCCTTTATATTTACTTAGAAGATTTTTTGTGACTGAGGCAGAACCTTCTTCCAGCGGGTCGGGGGAAAACCCAGGCACCTTATTTAATTCTTCCTTTGAAGGAAGAACCTGTAAAAGTAGGGGGTCGTTAGGGTCTTTTGGGGAGATACGGGCTGCAAATGATTCGGATACTTTAAGGGGGAAGGGGTTTGAATTGCCTTCGGGTATTGATGACAATTCTTGGGGCAGGTTTAAGGCTGACAGAAGCTGACCAACATCGGTAATAAATCTCACTTTGACCCCGATTAACCCTTGAGAATCTAGTGGTTAGACCGCCTCTCGGCCGCTCTCGCCGGTGCGTATCCTGATAGCCTCATCTATAGTCTCGACAAATATCTTTCCGTCGCCGATACGCCCTGTTCTGGCGGTCTCCACTATGGCGGTTATCACCTTTTCAACCATGTCGTCCGACACAACTATCTCTATCTTGGTTTTGGGAAGGAAATCAACTACATACTGGGAGCCTCGGTACAACTCGGTCTGTCCCCTCTGGCGGCCAAATCCTTTAACCTCAGAGACAGTAAGGCCGTCTATCCCTATTTCGTTCAATTTATCCTTCATGGCGTCCAACTTGAACGGTTTTATTATGGCCTCTATCTTTTTCATAATTGCTATTAATTTTCTTCTCTTTTTTGGTTAAACCTGCCTATTTTTCGAGTCCAAATACTATATCACAATCCTTCTACAGCCGAGTCATTTTTTTGGTTTGAGCGATTATATATCAATAAGCGGGATAAAAATATATATTTAGAATATAATATAGGGCATCAAAATTTTTGTTAATTCTTTAAACTCTTTGTTTCTGTCATGAGAGATAATTTGAAAGATATAAAAGATATAAGTAACTATCTTGCCTCCACCCCGTCTGCCACTCATTGGAGCAGGATCGGAGTAAGGAGACGGGCCGGTATTCTCTTTCCCCTCTTTTCTCTCAACACCGAGGCCAATCTTGGCATAGGCGAGTTCGCCGATTTGAATCTCTTGGCAGAGTGGTGTTCCCTGACCGGGCATAGCATCATACAACTTCTCCCTCTGAATGACAGCGGTTCCAGTAATGTCCCTTATTCGGCCATATCCGCCTTTGCCCTCAACCCTATACATCTCTCCTGTTCCGCCATGGATGGGTATGAGGAGAATGAGGGGCTAACTGTCCGTATTGAGCGTATTAAATTGGTCTGCAGGTCGACGAAACGGGTCGATTACGGTTATATTTTTAGGGAAAAAATGTCTCTGTATGAGGATATTTACCTTCTATTTAGGGAAAAGGAAAGAGGGAACTTATCGGACAGTTTTGACAAATATTGTCTGGATAACAGAGATTGGCTGGACGATTATGGCCTGTATATGGCCCTCAGGGAGGAATATCGGGGGGAGAGGTGGGAGAAATGGCCCAGGGAATATAAGGAATATGAGAATAATAGCCTGGAAGTATTCAGGGAGGGGCATGGAGAGCGAATAAACTTTTACTCCTATCTACAGTGGCAGACGGAGAAACAGTTTCTGGCCGCCCATAACTATGCTGCCTCTAAAAATGTTTTGATATGTGGCGACCTCCCCTTTCTGGTGGCTAGGGATAGTGCTGATGTCTGGAGCAGGCAGTCTCTATTTCACCTTGATAGATCGGCCGGGGCCCCCCCTGATCAATTTTCCGAGTTGGGCCAGAAATGGGGATTCCCAACCATAAACAGGGAAATCGATTTCCAAAGCGGTCATGATTGGCATAAGAAACGCCTTAAACAGGCGGAGAAATTCTATGATATCTATAGGATAGACCACGCCCTGGGTCTATACCGTATATACAGCGTGATGGTTGATGAACCTGATGCCCGTTACGGCTGGTTTGACCCTGCCGATGAATCGACTTGGGAGAAACAGGGGGAGTATATGATGAAAATGATGTTGGAGACCTCTCATATGCTTCCGGTTGCCGAAGACCTTGGAATGGTTCCCGATTGTGTCAGGCCGAACCTTAAATCTCTCGGTATTCCCCGAACCATTGTTGACAGGTGGGAGCGTAATTACAGAGGGGATTATAATTATGTTGCCCCCTCAGAAACTGAGGCCATAGCTGCCCACTACCTTAGCACCCATGATACGGAAACGGTTTGGGAGTGGTGGAAAAATAGTGAGTCGGATAGGCAGGATATGTATGAGGCGGTCTCGGGCGACGGTTTCCCGCCCCGGGTATTGGACGATGAGCTTCACGAAGCTATTTTAGAGCGTTGTTACAGGTCAAACGCCCTCTGGGCCATAAACCTCCCCCAGGATATTTTTAGCGGTAAAATATTTTCCGAAAAACCCGAGCTTCACAGAATTAATATCCCCTCCCTGATATCAGACTCTAATTGGAGCTATCGTTTCCCTATTACTTTAGATGACCTCGTTTCCGATAAGGACGCCTATATAAAGGGAGAAAACAGGCGCATCAGGAAACTTATCGAAGATAGTGGGCGGATATAGGAGATAACGCTGAAGCTCAGGCGCCGCTACTTGCGGTTGCCTGAAGCGCGTTGTTAGGAGTCTTAATTTATGAAAAATATAACAATCTCTTTTGGGCACAAAACAAAAACAATAACTGAAACAGAATTAAGAAAAGCACAAAGATTTAATATGCAAAATTTACCGAAAAAAGAAAGTAAAATTATTGATGCTGTGCTAAGTTATTTTTCTATTCACTACCTGACTGTTTCTGATAAGAATTAATAATAAACTTACAGAAAGATTGCCAGTTGTTGAAATCATACCACCATTTGAAACCGTGTGATTCAACGCCGTCTTTTTTAAGTTTTGTAGATAATTCAGATAGCATTTTGAAAAGTGCGCTTTTGTCTGGGGAATCAGCATATTCATCTTGTTTATTGATTTTCCCTTGACTACCATTTACATATACTGGATGGCCACCATCAGCATTATGAAGGCCATGCCCACTTTTTGTTTCAATTAATTTTTTTAATCCAAGATAGATTAATTCTGATTGATTGTATGATAATTTTTCAAACATTTTATTCTCCTTTTTTTATATGAAATTAATTTTTATTATATTAATTTTTATTATATTAATTAATTTTTCTCCTAACAATTAATATGCGAACTAGTGTGTTTTCCAATCAACCCATCCAA
>JAHJSF010000123.1 GCA_018830405.1 Nitrospinota bacterium
CAGGCTGTGAGTATCTAACCCTTTGTATTCAAGTATATTTATAAAAGCCTTCATTTAACCTCCATAAGAATGTATAATTTTGGTTTCCGGCTTTGTAGGCCTTTTTGCCGCTACAAGGTTTGGTTAAGTTGCAGCAATAGATAATAATTGCTTTATCGATAGATATTGTTCGTTAGGGCTTCACCTGTAGATACGGAGACATAATGCAACTATCGAGAGACATGATAAGGTACTTGGCTGAGCATGTTGTCGCCAGGCTTGAAGATAAGAAGATGATTGAGATAGATTCTTCCCGCGATTTGGTCATAGACCATGTAGAGGCAGGCATTAATCATAGTTTGGCCATTGAGGATGAGCTGGAAAACGAGGTTAAGGAAATATTGGATAGCCACGGAAAGATGTTGGACAAGGAAGGGGTAGACTACAGAAAACTATTCCTTATGGTCAAGAATAAGCTGGCCAGAGAACGAGACATTACTTTATAGTCGAATAGCTATGAGATTAAGCAGTGGAAAAATAAACGAATTATCGAAGGTTATCCTCTCGGCACTACTGGAGGACGATACCGTTGAGTTCTACGAGGAAAACAACGATATACGTCTTGAGGTGGTCAAGCTCTTCAACGAGGAGCTGGCCGTTGATGAGGCTATAGACAAGAGGGTTAGATATGTCATCAGCACCTACTCTGACACTATCCGTGAGGGGACATCCGCTTGGGAGCTCCTCTACCAGAAACATTATCGTGAAGAGGAGAAGAAGAGGCGCGGGATATGATACTGACCAATTATCTCCCCTGACACTGAACGATAATCGGGAATTGGATGTTCATTTCTATAATCTCGATAAAATACCTTTAATTATTTAGGGTCTTCGTATATGTGTGTGGGTAAAATCTTCATGAAAAGGGTTACTATATTGGTAATTCCCCCTTTAGAAAAGGGGGATGAAGGGGGATTTGAAAACAGGGAGATGGAAATATGGAGTGGATTATGATTGTAAAATCCCTCCCAACCTCCCTTTGCCAAAGGGAGGAGTTGGTGATCGGATTTGCCAAAGAGGGGGAAATGACCCGCACTAAGACACGAAGATCCATTATTCAAAATGATTACAGCCCCCTTATTCCCCCTTTGTTAAGGGGGACTTGAGGGGGTTGTAACCCGCGTATGTCGAGGAGCTAACGACAAAATCAACGCAGTTAGCGTTTGAATACGACTTCGCATAAAACATTATGAAAACAGTAAAAGGCTTTAGAACATACCTATTTGAAGAATCGGCCCGTAAGAGGTGGGTAGAGAGGCGGCTTATCGACCTCTTTCTCAGGTGGGGATTCCGTGAGATCATCCCTCCGCCCGTAGAATATGATAATTCGGTGGGGACAAAAAACTCCGCTTCGGATGACTCTAAGAGGTTCCGTTTTACCGAGCCGGGGAGCGGGAAGATACTGGCCCTGCGGTCAGATATAACCCCGCAGATTATCAGAACCGCCTCGGTCTATATGAAGGAGATGCCCCGCCCACTCAGGTTATGCTATACCGGAAGTGTCTTCAGGTATGCGGAACCAAGGTCTGGAAAACAGCAGGAGATATTTCAAGGTGGAGTAGAACTTATCGGACTAGATTCGCCTGAGGCGGATGCCGAGATGATTACCATCGCCGCCCAAGTCTTTAAGGAGATAGGTCTGGAAGGCTTTAAGATGACAGTCAGCCAGATAGATTTCTTCAGGGGTATTGTGGCCGATACCTCTCTATCCGATGAGGAGATAACCTCTCTAAAGGAGATGATAGTTAAGAAAGATGTAGCCGCTATCGGAGATTTTCTGGCCGGAAGGGATATGGATGATAATGCCAAAAAGAACATCCTGGCCATCCCCAACCTCTTCGGCGGTCAGGAGGTCATTGCCAAGGCGCGGGCTCTAAGGCTTAATGAAACCTCTCTAAAGGCGCTTGAGAATCTGGAAAATGTCATCAACATATTAAATAAGTATGGCGTTGAAGACTCCATAATGATAGATCTCGGAGAAATCTCCGGTCTGGGCTACTACACCGGGATAAGTTTTGACGGGTTTGTTAAGGGGGTTGGTTACGAGGTGTGCGGAGGGGGACGTTACGATAAGCTCCCCGGGGCCTATGGGGATGCCTCTCCGGCGGTCGGGTTTGCTGTTGATATCGGGGCCGTTCTTGAGGTTATGGATAGGGGAAATATCCCCTTTGAAAATGGGAAGGTATCATATATCATTATCGACTCAGGCAAGGATAGGATGGGGATAGAGCTGGCCAAGGCGATTAGGGCTAAAGGGAAAAGCGCCGCCAGAGATATCATCAAGAGGGACAAAAAGGAATCGCTCAATTACGCCCGTAAAATGAATATAGACAAGGGGCTTATAATAGGAACCGACGGCCTGGAAAAAGATGAACTGATAGAGGTTGATCTTGAGAGCGGGGTCGAGAGAAAGTTAAAGATAGAGGAATTCTTATGCCGGTAACAGTAATAGTAGGTACCCAATGGGGGGATGAGGGAAAGGGGAAGATAGTTGACCTTATCTCCAAGGATATGGATATTGTGGCCCGTTACCAGGGGGGACACAATGCGGGACATACAGTAATCGTCGGGGATATGGAGGTTGTTCTCCATCTCATCCCGTCCGGCATACTCCATAAGGGGAAGAAGTGTCTGATAGGGAACGGGGTTGTGGTTGATCCCAAGGCACTGATAGACGAGATAGAGATGCTGAAGAAGAACGGCATAGATGTCGACAGTCAGCTCTTTATCAGCAAAAAGGCCCACCTGATTATGCCCTACCATAAGGTTATAGACCTGAGTATGGAGGCAATTAAGGGGGGGAAGAAGATAGGAACAACGGGGAGAGGTATAGGCCCTGCCTATACCGATAAGGCCTCCCGTCTCGGCATCTATATATCCGACCTGTTGAATCCGGAAATATTCCGTGAAAAACTGGCCATAAATATTGAGCAGAAGAATAGCCTAGTCAAGAATCTCTTCGGCAAGGAGCCATTTGATATAGATCAGATATTCAACGAATATATCGCCTACGCCGAGGTGATTAAGAAATATTTTGTCGATGCCAAGTTGTTTATGCGTGAGGCCATTTTGGCCGGAGAGAGAATTCTGTGCGAAGGGGCCCAAGGGTCTATGCTTGATGTCGACTATGGCACCTACCCCTTTGTAACCTCGTCCAACACGACCACAGGGGGGGTCTGCACCGGTTTGAGTATCCCCCCAAAGTATATAGATAGGGTGCTAGGCATTACAAAGGCCTATACGACTAGGGTTGGTGAAGGTCCTTTCCCGACTGAGCTCCTTGATGAAACCGGAGAGATACTCCGCAAAGAGGGGGGAGAGTATGGGGCTACCACCGGCAGACCAAGAAGATGCGGATGGCTTGATATGGTTGTCCTTAAAAATGCGGTCTGGCTTAACGGACTTGACGGTATTGTGCTAACCAAGCTCGATGTCTTGGATAATTTTAGGACGATAAAGATATGCGAGGGATACAAGTATAAAGGGACTATATTTAAAGATATGCCTGATGAACTTGAGATCATCACCAATGGAGAGCCTGTTTACCGAGAGGTTGAGGGGTGGATGGCCAGAAGTGCCGGCGTCACCGATTATAAGGATCTGCCGGCCAAGGCCAAGGATTATATAAAGCTGATAGAAGAGTTATCGGCCACACCCATACGTATTATCTCTACCGGCAAACAAAGGTCTGAGACGATAGAGCTTTAAGGAGGTAGGAGTTTATGAGCGCCAAGGTACCTATGACAAAAGAGGGTTACGAGAGGCTTCGTGACGAACTTCAGAAGCTGAAGAAGGTAGAGCGGCCAAAGATTATAAAAGAGATATCGGTGGCTAGGGCGCACGGCGACCTGTCGGAAAATGCCGAGTATCACGCAGCCAAGGAGAAACAATCCTTTATTGAGGGAAGAATAGGGACGGTTGAGGATAAGCTGGCCAGAGCCCAGGTTATCGATACCGCCACAATCCCTAAGGATAGGGTTGTCTTCGGGGTAGTTGTACACCTTGAGGATATGGAGAATGGTGGTGAAATAAAGTATCAGATCGTCGGGGACGACGAGGCTAATGTTGATCATGGAAAGATATCCATTTCATCCCCTATAGCCAGGGCGTTGATAGGCAAGGTTATTGATGATGAGGTAACTGTGATAACCCCGGCCGGGAAACGGGAGTATGCCATCCTTGATATAGAGTGACCAGAGAGTGAAAGAGGATAAAAGCCATATTTGTAACGCCGACACCCTGCGCAAGACGCCCTTCGGTAATGAGAGCGCCGATCTTATAAATGATATGTTGAGCGACCTTATGAAGCTTGCCCTATCGTCCAAAGATAACGGAGATTTGCGTCTTCTCCGCAACAATATTAGGGACCTCTGCAATGCCTTCCAACTCTTCTCAAAATACCGCGACATAAGGAAGGTGGCCATTTTCGGTTCATCCAGAACAGCCCCATACGACCCCGCCTATAAATTGGCCGAGGATTTTGCCCAAAGGATTGTCGATAAGGGCTTCTTGGTCATCACCGGCGCAGGGGGCGGGATAATGGAGGCGGGAAACAAGGGGGCGACTGCGACCAACAGTTTTGGGGTAAATATCCGTCTCCCCTTTGAGCAGCTCTCAAATAAGTTCATTTCCAAAGATCGTCTGGTATCCTTCAAATATTTCTTCAGCCGTAAGCTGGTATTCCAAAAGGAATCCGATGCTACGGTTATACTGCCGGGGGGGTTCGGCACCGTTGATGAAATGATGGAGATATTAACCCTGGTTCAAACCGGCAAGAGCAGGCCGAGACCGGTAGTTCTCCTCCAGCCGGAGGGGGATGATTATTGGACGGAGTTCAACGTATTTATAGATAAGATGATAGCCCACGGCTATATATCGGACGATGATCTGCAGCTCTACACCATTACCGGAGACGCAGAAGAGGCCGCCAGACAGATATCAGATTTCTACAAGATATATCACTCTCTGACCTATGTAGATAACGAAACTGTTTTAAGGTTTAATGCCCCCATTCCTGATGGGGTAATCGATAGGATCAACAAAGATTTCAGGGACATTATCAGAGAGGGAGATATTGAACCGACCGAACCCCTTCCGAAGGAATTGGAGAGACACAACCACGCCAACCTTTACCGATTAAAATTCAGGTTCACCCGTTCCAGCTTCGGCCGCTTGATAGAGATGATACATTTTATCAACAGTGAGGTTGAGATATTAAGAATCAAACGTCCCCAAAAATTGGAAGACAAGGGAAAATCAGCCATCTGACTATTTCGCCTCCTCCCTTGGAGACCGCGTCGTAACCCTTTTTACTGCCATTCCATCTCAGTCTTTCCGTCATTCCGCATCCCCGATTAAAGCATTTGAAGACGTGCTTGATGCAGAATTCAGTTCTTGTTTTTTCTGGATTCCGGATAAGCGTTGCTTTCCGGAATGACAAGTGTGCACGTCTCTCCGTCATTCCGTTTCAGCTTTCCCGTCACTCCGTTTCAGCCTTCCCGTCATTCCGGGCTTGACCCGGAATCCAGAAGGTTAATAAAATCAAAGACTGCGGAAATGGCAATTATCTTTGCCACAAAGGATAATCTACGTTATATTTAAATCTATGAAAAAGATCCTGATAATAATTTTTGCCCTGACAACAATCTCCGCCTGCACCAGAAAAGAGATATATGTCGGAGAAAATTGGAAATACGAAACAGCCGGCTACGATGTCCCTGACACCTACCCTGCCTGGATTTCAAACCCCTCGTTGGGGGGCTACATAGGAGGGGTTGGATTAGGCAAGAGCAATGTCCAAGGTGGGGCTGATACACAAAGGGATATAGCCAAGACTATAGCCAGAGGGAAGGCAATAAGGAAGGTGCATATATTGGTCGACACTGTCTGCAATAATCCCGGGGCTGACAAAATAGAGAAGGAAATTATAGACAATTACAAACCGCAAATCGATTGCGGTCAGGCCTACATGGGGGCGGAGCTGATAAAGAAGATTGTAGTCAAAGAGGAATGGGAAGACCCGCAGGAGGGGGATATATATGTTTGGGAGGTTCTACAAAAATAGGCGAAATGCTCTTCGAACCTGCTTTATCGGTTAGGCTAACTCAACAACCTTTTTCCTAACAAGATAACCGGCTAAAAGAAAAAGGGCAAAATATAAGGCCAACAAGAGCAAAACAATAGCCATCCCATACGATCTGCCCCACAAGACAGTCAAACCAACCGTAAGCTGCAATACCCCATAACCGATAGTAACCTTCCAATGGGGAACTTCCAACTCATTGGCCAATAATTGGTATATATGCCTACGGTGGGGCCTGAGCAAACTCTCCCCATCCTTTAACCTGACAATCATAGTGGCTAATTCATCGGCATAAAATGGGAAAATAAAAGCAGCCAGGGTAATTAGGTCTAAAAAATCATTAGAAATTAAAATCACTATACAGGCAAAAAGAAAACCCAATAGTATGCTCCCCACATCCCCCATAAAGACCCTAGCCTTAGGGAAATTAAAGGGGAGAAAACCGAGACAGGCCAAGACAATACTTAAAGATAATATTGCCAAATAGGTATCGCTATCGTTAAGTATAATAAAATAAACCAGCAGGCCAAACCCGACTATTCCGGTAACAGCGGCTATTCCATCTATCCCGTCCATAAAGTTATAAAAATTGGCTGTCCCGACAATAAAAATTGTCAGGAATATGATAATAGCAATTGGGGCATCAAGGATTGCGGAATGGACTATAAACAAGGCGGCCAAAAACTGGGCTATAAGGCGAATCTTGGGCGAAAGTTCAACCTTATCTCCCCAAAGACTTAGCAGGGCAATAAACAGAGCGGAGAGCCAAAAAGTTGGAGGTATTTCTAAAAACAGGGAGACCATA
>JAHJSF010000124.1 GCA_018830405.1 Nitrospinota bacterium
GCTATCTCCCCCTCTATAGCCTTCTTTCTGAATATAAACTTTTCGTAGTCATAGTCACTTAATAGACCTGCCCTGTGGCCATGCTCAGAGAGGCGCATATCTGCGTTGTCCGACCTGAGAAGAAGGCGGTACTCCGCCCTCGAGGTGAACATCCGGTAAGGCTCTTCAACTCCTTTGGTAACGAGGTCATCTATCAATACTCCAATCAGTGATTCGGCCCTACCTAAGATTAGCGGTTCTTTATTTAAAATTTTCATTGCGGCGTTTATACCGGCCATCAACCCTTGGGCCGCCGCCTCTTCGTATCCCGATGTTCCATTTATCTGCCCGGCCAAAAAGAGACCGGATATTTTTTTTGTCTCCAGTGTTGGTTTAAGCTCGGTAGGATTTACAAAGTCATATTCAATGGCATAGCCGGGCTTGATTATTTCGATATTCTCCAGTCCCTTGATGGTTCGGAGAAATTTAAGCTGGACATCTTCGGGGAGGCTGGTCGACACTCCGTTTGGATAACACTCTACAGAGTCGTATCCGGTCGGTTCCAAAAACACCTGATGACGTTCCCGCTCAGAGAACCTCTTCACCTTGTCTTCTATCGATGGACAGTAGCGGGGACCTACCCCTTCAATAACCCCGCTATATAATGGAGACCGATCGAGGTTGTCGAGGATGATCTGATGGGTCTCTTTATTGGTGTAGGTGAGGTAACAGGGAACCTGCCTTTGAGTTATACTTTCTGTAGAGTACGAAAATGGCCTTGGAGGGTAATCTCCTTCCTGAGGCTCAAGTCCCGAAAAATTTATACTCCTTGAATCTATCCTGGCAGGGGTTCCTGTTTTCAGCCGGCCAATATCAAGCCCTAAAGCTCGCAGACTTTTTGATAGGCAAAAGGAGGGGAGTTCTTCGGTAGTCGCCCCGGCCGGGTACTGTTTCAGCCCGATATGGATAAGGGCATTTAAAAATGTCCCTGTGGTGATGATAACCGCTTCCGCATCATATATGTTTTTTTTGTCGGTCCTTACCCCCTTAACAAAACCGCCATTCATTATCAGCTCTTCGGCCGTCTCTTCAGATATGGTCAGGTTATCGACAGATTCAAGACGCCTCCTCATATCGAGTCGATATAGGTTGAGATCGGCTTGGGCTCTATAGGCACGGACGGCTGCCCCCTTACTCATATTCAAAACCCGAAACTGAATTCCGGTGGCATCGATACACTTAGCCATCTCTCCACCAAGGGCATCTATCTCCCGAACTATCTGCCCCTTAGCCAGGCCGCCTATAGCAGGATTACAGTACATAAAGGCTATTTTGTCTATATGGCTGGTCAGGAGAAGAGTCTTGAGTCCAAGACGGGCCGAGGCCAGGGCCGCCTCACAGCCGGCATGCCCGCCTCCTATAACAACAACCGAATAGTCTCTATTGTTTTTCTTCATCTGAAATACGCTTTTTAGTTGTTAAGAGTTGGCTGGGAAAAATATGTAAGAATTTAGCCTCCCCCAAAAAGATCAATGGTCGGGATTGGCTAAAATATATAATGACGGAAAAACTACAGACCTTCTTTTTCCAACTCCTCTATCATCTTCTTCTGGGGAGCGGTTAACTTTTTAGGGACACTGATATGAACAACTACATAGAGGTCACCTCTTCCCGAATGACCAAGCCTCTTAGCCCCCTGCCCTTTAATCCTTATCTTCGTCCCCGATTGGGTTCCGGCCGGAATCTTTATCGTCTTGGCCTCCCCCTCAATGGTAGGAATCTCAATCTTTCCCCCGAGTATGGCCTGGGTAAAACTTACCCTCCCTTTAACAATCAGGTCATCCCCATCCCGTTCGAATATCGGGTCGGACTGAACAACAACCTCAAGATAGAGATCGCCGGCCGGTTGATTACCTGTCCCCGATTCCCCCTTACCGGCCAAGCGAAGTCTCTTCCCTGTCTCAATACCGGCCGGAATCTTGACCGAGACATTCTTAATCCCGTCAGGCGCACGGAAGGAGAGATCCCTACCCCCCCCAAGAACCGCCTCCCTAAATGATACGATAAGTTTGTGGGTCAGGTCTCTCCCGCGGTGACCGGACATTCCCCCATGCATACTGTTGAAATTCATTCCTCCGCCAAACATATCGGAAAAATTTACATGGGCCTGTCTGCCGCCGCCGGTCGAAAATCCACCGAAACCGAAACCGCGCAAAATATCACCAAGGTCGACATCCCTAAAGATATCTTCCTGAGAATACTGCTGGTGAAATTTATCGGAGCCGAACATATCGTATTTCTGTCTCTTCTCTTTATCGCTCAAGACGGCATAGGCCTCACTTATCTCTTTAAATTTATCCTCAGCAGCCTTATCCCCCTGATTCTTGTCAGGGTGATATTTCATGGCCAACTTACGATAGGCATTCTTTATCGTCTTATCATCTGCCCCCTTATCAACCCCGAGCATTTTATAATAATCTTTACTGGACACTATATTCCTCCAAACTAAAATAGTCGCATCTTTACGTAACTATATGTAATATATGATATTACGATATATTAAAGGCTTGTTTTTGCCAAAACATAAATAGGTAAATCAAGCTCTAACCTAATATTAACACACCTGTTTTGCGAGAGAGGAACAAAAGGGTTCCCCGCTATTAATGGGCATCACGCCCCCTCTTGTGCATAAAATATCCGGCCGCCCCTATTATTAGTATAATGAGGAACAATACCATCGGGGCGTAAGGACTATACATGGCTACCTTGCCATGCAGTTCCCGCAGAAAGAGGGCCCACCCCGTAATAGCCAGATAGGTGGCTACCAAGACTACCAATACATTGGTTACCGAGGAAAGACCTATTAAAAAACCGATGATAGAGCCAACCAGAGGACCGGTCATCCATAGCGGAAACCAGACGAAGATAAAAAGACCTATCAGGCCATAACGTTTTATCGTAACTACATGCCTGTCAGCCGCCTCTGATACCTGACCCAAAAATCTCTGCAGCCTCTCAAATACTATTAGTTGGTGCCAGCTTACAACAAAGAGGGGGTAGAAGAGAAGCACTATGATTGTCTCTATAACCATAGAGATCGGAATAACTACGCCATTCCCCAGACCTACCGTATAACCGAAGGATAGACCGGCCACTCTACCAAAAAGCATGTGGGTAGCCGTCATGGCAATAAATAACTGTCCCTTTTCGGGGATGAATATGGAAGAGGCGGCCAGCCAGAAGATATAGGCCAAGGCCAAGGCTATGCCAGCCATAAAGATGCGCCCCTCAATGGTGGCGGCTAGCTGTCTCCAGATACGTTTCGGCATAATGGGTTCTGTTAAGATAGGTGGTGTTAAGTTTTCTTAATATTATAAAATTAAGGTAACATTAAACAACAGTCTAACATAAAATCAGACGGAGAGAGATGGGACAGAAAGATAAAAAGAGATTCTACATAATAGACGGCTCTTCATATATATACCGCGCCTTCTACGCCATACGAAGTCTTTCAAATTCCAAAGGGCTCCCCACCAACGCCGTCTACGGCTTTGCCCGCATGCTCCTTAAAATAATGAAGGAGGATTCCCCCGACTATCTGGCCGTAGCCTTCGACTCCAAGGGAAAAAACTTCAGACATGAGATATACCCTGAATATAAGGCCCACCGCCCGGAGATGCCAGAAGAACTCGTTCCCCAGATCCCCTATATCCGAAAATTGGTCGAGATATTAAATATCCCCGTTATCAAAAAAGAGGGGATAGAGGCGGACGACCTTATCGGCTCACTGGCCAAGAGGGGAGAGGCGGAGGGGCTGCAGGTAACAATAGTCAGTGGCGATAAGGATATGATGCAGCTCTTAAATGAAAATATAAGGATGCTCGATACCCTTAAGGATAAATCTATCGGGGCAAATGAGGTTGTGGCCAAGTTTGGAGTCCCCCCCGATAAGGTGATTGAGGTTATGGGGCTGATGGGAGACAGCTCCGATAATATCCCTGGTGTCCCGGGGGTAGGGCCAAAAACCGCCCAGGAACTGATAGCCGAATTTGGGGACATAGAAAACCTAATCGCCCAGGCCGACCAGATAAAAAAGAAGGGGGTTAGAGAAAAGGTAAAGGATAATGCCGATTTGGCCAGACTGAGCAAGCGGCTCGTCACTATCGATACCAACCTGCCGATAGATGTAGAACTTGAAGAGCTGACCATAAGCGAACCTGACAACAAGGCCCTCCTTCAATTTCTAAGGGAACTCGAGTTTGAGGGACTAGTAAAGGAACTGGGCGTGGAGGACTGCGTAACCGCCGAGGGGCATTACGAAACTATATGTGACATAGAGACACTAAAGGCGCTGATTGAAAAAATAAAGGGATTAGGTTTCTGCTCTGTCGATACAGAAACAACAAACCTCGACCCGATATCGGCCAGGCTTGTCGGTGTATCAATTTCCATCAAGGGGGGAGAGGGATACTATATCCCCCTGAGGCACGAATATTCGGGCGTCCCCAATCAGCTGCCGATTAAAGATGTACTTGAAATTATTGGGCCAATACTGGAAGACCCGAAGATTGAAAAATATGGGCAGAATATAAAATACGACCTTATCGTCCTGGCCAACGAGGGGATACGCCTAAGCGGGATTACCTTCGATACGATGGTAGCCGCCTACCTGGTTAACTCCGCTTCGGGTGGCTACAGTTTGGGTAAACTCTCCCAAAGATATCTAAACCTGAAGGCCTCCGAATATAAGGATGTGGCCGCTAAAAAGGCCGGTTTTTGGGAGGTGGATATTGAGACCGCCACAGACTACGCCGCTGAAGACGCCGACCTGACCCTCCGCCTCAAGGAGATACTTGAGCCCCTCCTTAAAGATGAAAATCTGACAGCTCTTTATAATGATATGGAACTCCCCCTGGTGAGCATACTTGGAGAGATGGAGATGGCCGGGGTTAAGTTGGACACGGAAAGACTTGGAGAAATGTCAGACAGGCTCGGCAAGGATTTGTTCAATTTCGAAAAAGATATATATGCGCTGGCCGGTGAGGAGTTTAATATAAACTCCCCCAAACAGCTGGGGGAGATTCTCTTTGAAAAACTCGGCCTTAATCCGGGAAAGAAAACCAAGACCGGACTTTCCACCGATGTTAAGGTCTTGGAAAAACTGGCCGTCAAACACCCCATTGCCGAGAAGTTGTTAAATTATCGGCAGCTGATGAAACTGAAGAGCACCTACACAGACGCCCTTCCAAAAATGATAAATGAGAAGACCGGGAGGATACATACATCTTATAACCAGACGGTAACAGCCACCGGGAGGCTCTCGTCTTCCAATCCTAACCTCCAAAACATTCCTATAAAGAATGATATGGGGAAGGATATCAGAAAGGCCTTTATAGTCGAAGAGGGGAAGATTATGATATCGGCCGACTACTCTCAGATTGAGCTTCGGCTCCTGGCCCACCTGTCGGGAGATAAAACCCTGACCGCCGCCTTTAATAATGGGGAAGATATCCATGAGAGAACCGCCCTTGAGCTCTTCGGAGGTCTCCCCGGACTCGTTACCTCCGATATGAGAAGGATTGCCAAGACAGTCAACTTCGGAGTTATCTACGGGATGCAGGCCTTCGGACTATCGGAGGCACTCAATATCCCCCGTGGAGAGGCAAGCCGATTTATAGAAAATTATTTTAAGAGGTATAAGAGGGTTGAAGGCTATATGGAGGAGACAATTCAAGGTGCCAGAGATAATGGGTATGTCACTACCCTCTTTGGAAGAAAACGTCCTATCCCCGATATCAAGGCCGAGGCCAGACAGATAAGGGAGTTTGCCGAGCGGACCGCCTTCAACACAACCATCCAGGGCTCGGCCGCCGATATAATCAAGGTGGCTATGATTAATATCAGCCGGGTAATAAAAGAAAAGGGGCTGAAGAGCCTAATGGTTATGCAGGTGCATGACGAACTTGTCTTCGAGGTCCCGCAAGAAGAGGAGTCGGTGGCCAAAGAAATTATAAAGAGGGAGATGGAGAGGGTTATAAAACTCTCCGTCCCCCTTATTGTCGATATACACTCCGGCCTTAACTGGGATGAGGCACACTGAAGGTGTTAGAATAATAATAGGGGAGTATTAAATATTCCGTGGTTAACGCCCCCATATTACATATTTTTTTAAAGGAGAAAACATAGTGGTTGACATAAAAGTACCTGATGAAGCCATACAATATATTCTTTTTCAGAGAACAGAATACTTATATTTCGAAAACACTTTTATTTACCGCAAATTAAATAAGGGTCATGACTAGAACAGCACATTAAAATATATGCTAATGTCTAGCTATGACAGTAAAAAACAGGTATGCAAAACGTTCGAAAATTTCAGAGGCTAAAATTCGTCAAATTGTGAAGCTTTTTTCACTAGATTTAAAC